>NZ_JACADT010001338.1:0-1201 GCF_013421635.1 Streptomyces sp. UH6
CGATGGCGGTGATCGCGGCGATCGGCGGAGATGGCGGCGATGGCGGTGCGGTCAGTGCGTCAGGGCGTTCGCAGCGATGATCATCAGGCCGATCAGCATGTCCATGGCCCCCGCCCGGCAGGCGGGCGGCCAGCGGCGGCCGGCGATGCGGGCGGCGGAGGTGCCCACGGCGAACAGGGCCACGGTGTTGAACAGCAGGGCCACGTCCACCGCCGTCTCCTCGGCCCACCAGTCGGCCAGCGCGGCCAGGAGCATCCCCACCGTGGGCAGGACGACGGCGACCAGTGGCCACTCGGCCAGCACCGACCTCAGCCGGCTCGTACCGGCGCTCCCGTCGGCGGACGCACGCCGGGCGATGACGTGCGCGTACCCGTGGGCGGCGCACGACGCGAGCGCGGCGAGCAGCACCCAGAGCGCGTCCGACGCGGGATCGGCCGTCTCGCCCGTCGCGTCCAGCGCGGAGATCATGGCGCTGGCCAGCACCAGTCCGTAGGTTCCGCTGAACAGCCACCGCTCCGGCGGACGCCGCGGGCCTGCTCCTGGCGCGACGCCTTCGCGGCGGACGTCGTCGGCGCGGTCGGGCATCGCATCGCCTCGGTGTGGGACAGGGTCGGGCCCGCCCATGCTTGCCCACGAGGGCGTCAGGGGAGGACGACGCAACGCGGACGACGCCGGGTGTTCCGCCCCGAAAGGGCGATCGACGCCGTTCACCGGGGCCGCACCGAGAGCGTGCCGTCGGGCTCGCCGCCAACGCGGGTGCCGAACTCCCGGCTGCGCGCGTCCAGGACGGAACGCAGCCACCGGGTGTCCTCGGCCGCGGCGTGTTCCAGCCGCATCCTGCGCGCCTTCAGCGGCACCATCCGCGCGTGGACCAGTCGGCCGGTGCCCGCCTCCACCGAGACCAGGTACAGCACGCGCAGGTCGTCCCGGTAGGCCTCGTGGCCGCCGATGCCCTCGTAGTCGTCGACGAGGTCACCGCAGCCGTACAGGATCAGCCTCCCCCGGTACACCTCCGCCGGGCGTGGATGGTGGGAGGAATGCCCGTGCACGACGTCCACGCCGGCGTCGACGAGCGCGTGGGCGAAGCCCACCTCCGAACGGGAGACGCCGTAGCCCCAGTTGGGGCCCCGGTGGACCGAGACGACCGTGATGTCGCCGGGCCGCCGGGCCTGCCGCAGACGGCCGGCGACCGCGGACGCGG
>NZ_JACADT010001339.1:0-1199 GCF_013421635.1 Streptomyces sp. UH6
TCGGTGACCGCCACGAGATGCGCCAGCGCGACCCCGAGCGCCGCCTCCCAGCGACGGCTCAACGACCCGTCGGGCTCGACGGGCGGGACCCGGTGCCCGGGGTCGCGCAGGTCGTCCCAGCCTGGAGGCGGGCCGGCCGGACGTCCCGAGGGGCGGCGCACCACGGCGTCGGGCTCGAGCCACACCGTCTGCCACATCCCGCAGTCGTCCATGCGGGTCGCCACCGCCCGCCCGCACCCCTCGCACGCCAGGTTGGGACCGGCCCTGCCGTCCACGCCCCGGCAGTAGCCGTCGCACCTGTCGGGGATCAGGGTCATGGACCGGGAGTCGCCGGGGGCGATCACGATCCTGTTCCGCGCGCCGAAGGAGACGGAGTACACCCGCGTGTACACGCCCTGCCGGGCGGCCGCTTCCTCGCCGACCTCCTCCCACAGCCGCCAGGGCGGTCCGGTGGGCCGGGCGTCGACGGCGTACGTGGCGGGTTCCATCAGGGGCGGATGGAGCTCCTCCCAGGCCCCGTGGTGGGTGTGGACGGGGAGGGCGACCCGGGAGACCGGCGCCGTCAGTTCCACGCCGCACCCGGCGCACACGAAGACGTCCAAGCGGTTCCCTCTCTCCGCGCTTCACCGGCTGTCACCGGTTCACCGGGATTGTGCTGTGCCCGCGGTGGCGGATCCACCGGATTTCCGTGCGGCTCGCGTGGTTCGCTCTCGGGGTACGGGCCCGTGACCGGGCGGCAGTTCGTCGAGGAGGAGCGCCGCGTGCGCATTCTGATCATCACCGGCGGTTCACGGGGGGACGTCGCGCCCTTCACGGGGCTCGGGCGGCGTCTGCTGGACGCGGGCCATCAGGTCACCGTGGCCGCCCACCCGGTCTTCGGCCCCCTGGTCGGCGGGTGCGGACTCGCCCATCACCCGATGCCGGGAGACCCGAAGGAGCTGATCCGGAGGTGGTCCCGGGCGGCCTCGCGCGAGGAGGTCCGGGCGCTGAACAGGGCCTACGTCGACGGGCTCGCCGACGGGGTGCGGGAAGCCGTGGCGGGCGGCACCGATCTGCTGCTGACCGCCTTCGGTCCGGCGCCGCTCAGCCGTGCCGCGGGCGAGGCGCTGGGCGTCCCGGTGATCGGCACCTACCTCGCACCGCAGTTCGCCACGCGGGAGTTCGCGCTGCCCGGTGCCGCGCGCGGCGGCCCGGAACCG
>NZ_JACADT010000134.1:0-9184 GCF_013421635.1 Streptomyces sp. UH6
ACCGCGGTGGCGGTGGTCCCGGAGTGAGGCCCGAGGCTCCCTCGCGGTGACGACGGACGGGCCGGGACGGGCGAGCGCCGGGTGCGGGGCGGACCGGGGGCGACGAGCATGGGGCCATGGAGGCCCATCTGAGGACCATCGTCTACCCGGTCGGCGATCTCGACGGGGCCAAGGCGCTCTTCCGCGCCCTGCTCGGCGTCGAGCCGCATGTCGACCAGGCCCACTGGGCCGGGTTCCGCACGGCCGACGGCCAGGAGGTCGGGCTCGATCCGCACGGTCACGACGCCGGGCTCCGCGGCCCGGTCCCCTACTGGCACGTCGACGACCTGCCGGCGACGCTGGCCGCGCTGCTCTCCGCGGGGGCGGAGGCGGTGCGCGACGTGCGCGACGTCGGCGGCGGGAAGCTGGTGGCGACCGTCCGGGACGCGGACGGCAATGTCGTCGGCCTGGTCCAGGACCCCCCGGGCGGGGGGCCGGCACCGGCCTGACACTCCGTCCGACAGGGCCCTTCCGGGGTCTCCCCCGCCGGACCGCGCCGCCCTACCATGGGCGCCATGGCAGCGGACACGGCCGGTGCGCGGCTGGAGCAACGGTGGCGCGGCATTCTCGCGGTCCATTCCCGGACGGTCTGCGAGATCGACCGGGTACTGCATCCCCACGGACTGTGCGCCAGCGACTTCGAGGTGCTGGACGTCCTGGTGTCCGGGACACCGGACGGGCCGGGCGTCCCCTGCCGCGTGCAGGACATCGCCGAGCGGGTCCACCTCAGTCAGAGCGCGCTCTCCCGGCTGCTGGGTCGGCTGGAGCGTGAGGGTCTGCTGGAGCGGACGGTGTGCCGCGAGGACCGTCGCGGGGTGTGGGTGGCCCCCACCGTGCGCGGCCGTGAGCTGTACGCCCTGGTCCGCCCGCTGCAGCGCGAGGTGCTGTCCCGCACCCTGACCGACTGACCCTCCGGGCCGCCCGTCCCGGCTGTCCTTCCCGGCTCTCCCCCGGCCGTTCCCCACGACCGGCCGTTCCCCACGACCGGCCGTTCCTCACGACCGGCCGTTCCTCACCGGCCGTTCCGACCGGCCCCCGGCCCTCCGCGCCGGTGACTCCTTCCCGCGTGTGCGTAGGCGTGCGCGAGCAGGCGCCCGACCACTCGCACACATTGTCAACAATTTCGTCAGCGGTTACTGTGTGGTCGCGTGAGGCACCCGGAGAGGACTCGGATGATCATCGATTGCCATGGGCACTACACCACCGCGCCGCCCGCCCTCGAGGAGTGGCGCAAGCGGCAGATCGCCGCCGTCGGCGACCCGTCGGCCGCGCCTTCCCGCAACGAGCTGCGGATCGAGGACGACGACCTGCGCGCCACCGTGGAGCCCCACCAGCTGCGGCTGATGGACGAGCGGGGCATCGACCTCACCGTCTTCTCGCCCCGCGCCTCGTTCATGGCCCACCACATAGGCGACTTCACTACGTCCGCCGCCTGGGCCGCGGTCTGCAACGACCTGGTGCACCGGGTCGCCGCGCTCCACCCCGGCCGCTTCGCGCCGGCCGCCATGCTCCCCCAGTCCCCGGGCGTCGATCCCGCCACCTGCGTACCGGAACTGGTGCGCGCCGTCGAGGAACTGGGCGCCGTCGCGATCAACCTCAACCCGGACCCGTCGGGCGGGCACTGGAGCGCGCCGCCGCTCACGGACCGCTCGTGGTACCCCGTCTACGAGAAGATGGCCGAGTACGACGTCCCGGCGATGATCCACGTCTCGACCAGCGTCAACCCCGCCTTCCACACCACCGGTGCGCACTATCTCAACGCCGACACCACGGCGTTCATGCAGCTGGTGCAGGGCGACCTGTTCAAGGACTTCCCGACGCTGCGTCTGGTCATCCCGCACGGCGGCGGCGCGGTGCCCTACCACTGGGGCCGCTTCCGCGGGCTCGCCATGGCGCTCGGCAAGCCGGAGCTCGAGGAGCACGTCCTGAACAACGTGTACTTCGACACCTGCGTCTACCACCAGGCGGGCTCGGACCTGCTGTACGAGGTGATCCCGGCGAAGAACATCCTGTTCGCCTCGGAGATGATCGGCGCGGTCCGCGACATCGACCCGTGCACCGGTCACCACTTCGACGACACCCGCCGCTACGCGCAGGCGGCCCGGCTGTCCGCCGAGGACCTGGCCGCCGTCCAGGAGCACAACGCCCGACGCGTCTACCCGCGGCTGGACGCCCTGCTGAAGCGCCAGGGGCGCTGACCCGCGCGACGCCGTCCCGGCCCCGGACACGGTAGCGCCGCGCACACGCATCGAGCCGCGCACACGTATCGAGAGGAAGCCCGTCATGCACGAACTCGGAGTCGTCCACCGCTCCGTGCCCCGCCCCTCGCCCGAGGAGCTCGAGGCCTTGGCGCCGTACGGGGTGGCCACCGTCCATGAGGCGATGGGCCGCACCGGTCTGATGCGGCCGTACATGCGGCCGGTGTACCCGGGCGCCCGGCTGATCGGTCCCGCGGTGACCGTGCTCCTCCAGCCCGGCGACAACTGGATGATGCACGTGGCCATCGAGCAGCTGCGCCCCGGCGACGTGCTGGTGGCGGCCTGCACCACCGAGTGCGAGGACGGCTTCTTCGGCGACCTGCTGGCCACCTCGGCACGTGCCCGCGGATGCGCCGGGCTGGTGATCGACGGCGGCGTCCGCGACGTGGCGGACCTCCAGGAGATGGACTTCCCCGTCTTCAGCCGGGCGGTCAACGCCAGGGGCACGGTCAAGGCCACCCTGGGCTCCGTCAACGTGCCGGTGGTCTGCGCCAACGCCCAGGTGCGGCCGGGCGACGTGGTGGTCGCCGACGCCGACGGCGTGGTCGTGGTCCCGGTGGACCGGGTGGGGAGCACCGCCGAGGCGGCGCGCGGGCGCGAGGAGAACGAGGCCCGCAAGCGGGAGCGGCTGGCCTCCGGAGAGCTGGGACTGGACATGTACGCGATGCGCGGCCCGCTGGAGGCCGCCGGACTGCGGTACGTGGACTGAGGCGGCCGCGCGTGACCGTCTCCGCCCGGTCCTGTCGCCCCGGCGGGTTCTCGCCGCGCCTCAGGGCCGGGCGGCGCGTTGCCCGGCACGCGGATCTACGAAGGACCCGTTGGTTGCCGCCGGCGTCCAGGAGCACGGCACCCGGGGCACCACGCCGTTTCGGCGTCGGTTTGATCGACCCCGAAACGCCAGGATTCGCCACCCCCGCAAGTCGCCTGCCTGCGGCGCTTGATTGCGCCACCCGCTTTCGCCACCCTCTGCCATGATCATTCGCCTGGAACATATCCGACAAAGCGTGCACCGTGACGTTCGAGTGCTTGCCGAAGCATCCAGGTTGGGGTTATCTGCGTAGTCGGGAGGCCGGGATCGAGTCCTGGTACTTCGCGACCGCCCCGAAACACACAGGGCCTGGCCTCGGGAGGCCACCCGAAGCCAGGCCGATGTGCGGGGCGAGGGGCGGGTCCGGCCGACTAAGTCTCGGCCGGGCTCACCCGCAAGCGTCAGACGACATGCTCGACGCATCCCGCGATGGCAGTGATCGCCGTCAGGAGCAGCACCGCGACCTGCCCCCAGTCCATCGACCGGTGGCGCCCGGGGCGCTTGCTCCGCCTCGATCGTCCCATCCCGTCCGACTCCTCTCTCTATTTCCCAACAGGGTTGGGCCCCCTGCCCGGTTGGCAGGCAGTTCAGGAGAGATCCATCGGACAGTCGCAACATACCTGCACCGGGATACCCGATTCACCAGCGATCGGGTTTCGCCGGGATTCGCCACCCTCTGCCGAAAATCGCCATCCCAACTCGCCACCCCGTTCGCCGACCTGTCAGCGGGGGCCGGGAGTTGGGCAGTCATGCGGCCCCGACGCCAGGGGCGCGGCCACTCTCCGCATGCGCCGGCGGGGTCCTCGGATCCGTGTCCGCATCGACGGCACGGCGCCGAGGGGGTCGCTGGGGGCGCCAGGCGCGCTGCTCACCCCGTGCCCGTCACTCCAGGGCTCCTGCGCGGCGGCCCTCGGTGAGCAGCGCTTCCACCAGTTTCGATCTCACGCCCGGTGCCAGGAGCGTGAGGGGTTCGGCGGTCCGGTTCCGGTGGATCTCCATGCGGTGCGCTCCCATGTAGAGTTCCACGACCGTTGTCTGCTGCACACCGGTCACGTCGCTCCAGGCCACGGAATCGGTCACCCGGCCGAAGCGGTTGGTCACGGCCACCCCCTCCGTCAGGAGGTAGCACCGGTTCATGCCGAGCCGGGCGGTCAGCAGACGCCATCCGAACGTCACGGTGTAGACCGCGATCACCACCGCCGTCGTCCAGGCGAGGTTCCCGTCGACCTGGTCGGGGGTGAACACGGTGAAACCCACCATGAGGACCCAGGCGATCAGCAGGAATCCCCGGAGTATCTGCAACAGGGTGCCCGCGAACGGGGTCATGAGGGCGTGGTCCCCTCGGATCGGACCGAGGCCCAGTCCGGACACGCGAGTGCGCACGATTCCCCCATCGGCCAGATCCGGTCCGAGCCCTGACGTGCGGTCGGCAAGGCAGGGCATACCCCTGCGCACGAGGGATCGAACGGGCTTGGCCCGGATCGTGCCGGCTGGAAGCCGGCGTCCTCCGCCGCAGCCCGCCGGGGCCCTGGTCCGGCCCCTGCCCGGGCAACGGCGGCGGACCGGCGCCCGACGGGGACCGGGGACAGGACCGTGCGGGAACTGCCGCCCTCCCCCCGGCCCGCCCCGTAGGTGTCCTTCCCCGCGTCCCCGACGGGCAACGGTCGGGGTCAGGTGTTTCTCACGACGCGCCAGCGGTTGTCCGCCGATCCGTCGTCGGGGGCCTGGACCGCGAACGCGCCGCGGGCGGTGGAGTTGCCGGCGATGCCGAGCAGCTTGCCGCTGTTCACGTTACGGACCTTGTACGTTCCGTCGCTCTGGTCCTGCAGCCTCCACCGGTGGTCGGCAGTGCCGTTGTCCGCCCACTGCAGGACGATCGCGTTGTCGGCGGTGGACATGTCCCGCACACCCAGCACCTTGCCGCTGTGGACGTTTCGCAGGCGGACCGCGTCGCCGTCGGTGATCATCTCCCAGTCGTGGTCGGCGGTGCCTGAGTCGTCCCACTGCAGGGCGCGGCCGCCGTCGGCCGTGGACATGTCCTGGATGCCGAGGACCATGCCGCTGGCCGCGTTGGCGAGCCGGACCGAACCGCTCGGCGCGCCGGGGCCGCCCCCGGTGGACCAGTAGACGGTGTAGTTGTGGCCGTGCGCGTCGTGGAACGGGCCGAGGTTGACGGTGGAGCCGTTGGCGGTCGCGGTGAAGGCCAGCCCGCTGCTGCCGGTCCGCCGGATCGTGGAGGTGTCCAGCCGCGGGAGCGAGGTGAGCGAGGTGTTCCCGTAGTGGCCGGACAGGACCACCGGGCCGTAGGTGACCGCGACGACGTCCGCGTTGTCGTTGGCCGCACGCACGACGACCCGCATGGGCAACCGCACCGTGACCGTGTCGCCCGGGCTCCAGGTCCGGGTGAGCGTGGCGTAACTGCCCGGCGTGGTCGCGATGTTCTGCGTCGTGCCGTTGACCGCGACGGTGGCCCCGGTGGTCCATGAGGGGATGCGGACGCGCATCGACCAGGTTCCGCCGGCGTTCCCGCCGACCTGCAGGGTGGTGGTGTCGGCGGCCGGGTAGGAGGTCGTCTGGGTGACGGTGATCCCGCGCTCCGACCAGTCCAGCACCGAGGGCACGAACATGTTCACGATCAGGGTGTCGCCGCTGTGGAAGTACACGGAGTCCATCAGCCTGGTGTGCGTCTCCAGACCGGTGCCCTGGCAGCACCAGAACGAGTTGTAGTCCGTGCTCCAGGTGCCGCCGCCCCAGGCGGGTCCCACTCCGCGCCTGCCGCCCGGGTTGAGCGGGGTGAAGTAGGTGACGTGCCCGTGGCTGTCGGCCGGGTTCTGCTGGCCGATCATCTGGTTCAGCCAGGCCCGTTCGTAGAAGTCGAACAACTCGGCCCGGTTCGGGTCGAGCGTGAACAGCTCCCGTGTCAGCTTGAGCATGTTGAAGGTGTTGCAGCTCTCGCAGGTGTCCTGGTTCAGGTAGCCGGCGATGGCGTTCGGGGCGCGGAAGTGCTCGGCCTGGCTGTTGCCGCCGATGACATAACTGTGCGCGTTCACACACATGTTCCAGGCGTTGTCGGCGATGTCCCGGTAGCGGGTGGTGCCGGTGGCCTTGAACTCTCGTGCCGCTCCTATCCACTTCGGGACCTGGGTGTTGGCGTGGAGTCCGCTGAGCCGGTCCTGGTTGTACGCCAGCGGGTCGAAGACCGCGGCGTGGTCGAACCGCCGAGCGGCGGTGAGCCACCGAGCGTCGCCGGTCTGCTGGTAGAGGTCGGCCAGCACGTCGTTCATGCCGCCGAACTCGGTCGCCAGCATTGCCTGCATCTGCGTGGTGCTCAACGCGCCGGTGCGGCGGTCGACCCATCCGGCGAGGGCGAGGAGCACGTCACGGGCCTGGGTGCTGCCGATCAGACGCCATACGTCGAGCAGCCCGGCGAGCGTCTTGTGGATCGCGTAGTAGGGCACGTTCCCGTTGGACAGGGTCCGCTGCTCGAGCGCGGTGAAATCGGACTCGGGGAACCCGGAGAGGTAACCGGCGCCGAACCCGGCGGCGCCGTTGTTGGCCTGGCACCTGGCCAGCTCGGCGACCATCCGGGTCGCCTTGTCCCGGCACACGGTGTCGCCGGTCACCGCGTACAGCTGGGCCCAGGCGGTGAGGAAGTGTCCCTGCGCGTGGGTGCGGAAGGGAAAGGACGGCGCGTCCCAGCCGCCGTTCGGCGAGACCCCGTTGGTGGACAGCTTGTGGTTGGCGCGGAAGTTGTACAGCAGCCGGTCGACGTCGACGAACCGGAGGTAGTTCTGTGTGCGGTTCTGGTTCTCCAGCCACCGGCTCGCGGTCAGCCGGACCTGGCCGAACGCGAAGGGATGGGCCGAGACCCCGCTGTCGGAGCGAGCCGGGGGGACGGCGGCCTGCGCGGGTGAGCTGCTGAGCAGCGGATGGGCGACGGACGCGACGGCTGCCGCTCCGGCGGTCCGCAGCAGGCTCCGCCTGCTGACGGGTGGGCGCATCGTGCACCTCTTTCACGAGAAGGACGGGATGGGAGACGACACGTGGGCGGGCACGCCGCTCCGGCGCCGGGTGACGCGGGAGGTCGCGTCCTGCCGGTCAGGGTGAGAACGCCCGGCCGGTGCGCAGGACGGCGGGACGGGCCCGTCGGCGCGTCAGGCCGGGAGGAGGGTGAACGACTCCCAGGGACCGATCGAGGTGCGGTTGGCGATCAGCGGTGAGGCGCCGCCGTCCTCGGCGCTGACGTACCGGTCGTTCGCCCGTGCGCGCAGGCTGACGGTGCCGTCGGAGTTGTCCACCCGGCGGAACGTCTCCCAGCTGCCGGCGGTGGTGCGGTTGGCGATCAGCGGCGAGGCACCGGCGTTGTCGGCGCAGACGAAGCGGTCGTTGGCGCGGGCCCGCAGCGCGACGTCGCCGTTGCCGAGGTCGACGAGGTCGAACGTCTCCCAGCTGCCGGCGGTGGTGCGGTTGGCGATCAGCGGCGAGGCACCGGCGTTGTCGGCGCAGACGTAGCGGTCGTTGGCGCGGGCCCGGAGGGTGACGGCGGAGGCGGGGGCGGCGGGGGTCCCGGCGGTCAGCTCGAAGCGCTCGACGCGGACCGAGCCGCCGAGGGCGATGGTCGCGTAGTTGAAGATGCCGAAGCGGTAGCCCATGAAGAACTGCCACTCGTTCTTGAGGGTGAGGGCCGGCCCCAGCGGGGAGAAGGTGACGCCGTCGGTGCTGTAGGCGAAGTGTCCCTGGCGGCCGCTGCCGGGACGGATGTCGGCGGTGGCGCGCAGCCAGACGCGGCTGCCCTGGACGGCCGCCCCGGCTGCCTCGGCGCCCGTGCTGCTGGTGTTCCAGTCGCCGTCCATGGTGATGCCGTTCACCATCACCACGCGGGTCGTGCCGTTGTCGCGCTTGAGGCCGATCCAGGCCGAGGAGTCGCGCAGGAGGGCGAGTCCGCTGCGGTCGCCGTCCCGCATGCCGGAGTGGTCGAGGACGATCGTCGCGGTCGAGGTGGGGCCCTGGATGCGGTGGGTGAGCGTGTTGCGGGCGGAGTACAGGTCGAAGGTGGTGGTGGCGGTCCGCAGGGTGAGCCCGCCGCCGACGGTGAACCGGCTGGTGTCCGGGTTGTGGTTCCACTCCCACTGGGGGCCGAGCGCGGGCCCCGGGAAGGTGTCGACGCCGGTGAGCGGCCTGGTCGCGCGGGGCGGGGCCGGCAATTCGGGGGCGGGGTAGGAGGCCCCCCAGGCGCCGTTGACGAGCTGGAGCACCGGCCACCCGTCGGAGGTCCAGGTGACGGGGGCGAGGGCGGGCACGCGGCCGCCGGGATAGGCGTCCACGAACGCCATGTAGTACCACTGGCCCTGCGGGGTGCTCACCAGCCCTCCCTGGTGCGGGACCCCGCCACCGGGTATCGGCCCCGGAAGGTCCAGCAGCAGCTGCTTCATCGTGTAGGGGCCGAACGGGCCGGAGTCCGACTTCAGGACGTACTGACCGTTCGCCGGGCGGGTGACGAAGATGTAGTAGCGGCCGTTGATCTTGTAGAAGCGGGAACCCTCCAGCGTCCCGACGGAGGAGGGGGTGACGAACACCTCCTGCGCCCGGACCTGGGTCCGGGCGTCGCCGGAGAGCTGGGCGACACTGATGCGGGTGTTCCCGTAGGCCACGTACATGGTGTCGTCGTCGTCGACGAGGAGCCCCGCGTCGTAGTAGACCTGCGGCAGTTCCGCGCGCCGCGTCCACGGGCCCTCGACGGTCCTGGCGGTGTACACGTAGGTCCGCGCGAAGTCGATCTGGCCGATCCAGTAGAACGTGTCGTCGCTGCGGCGGTGGTTGAGCGAGGACGCCCAGATGCCGCGGACGTAGCCGCGCCCGCCGGACAGGTTGTACTTGGCGCCGAAGTCCAGCACCGGCACGGAGTGGCCCGCGAACTCCCAGTCCACCAGGTTCCACGAGCGCAGGACGGGGGCTCCGGGAGAGTAGTGCATGGTGGACGCCGACATGTAGTAGGTGTCGCCGACGCGGATGATGTCGACGTCCGCGAAGTCCTGCCAGACGACGGGGTTGGTGTAGCCGGCCGCGGCCAGGGCGCCCG
>NZ_JACADT010001340.1:0-1199 GCF_013421635.1 Streptomyces sp. UH6
CGTGACCACCCCCGGCATCAGCTCCCGCAGCAGCCGTGCCGTGGCCGGCCGCACCACCTGCCGCAGCCCCCGCGGCCCGGCCCGGCCGATCGTGGTCCCGCCGTCCGTCGTGGTCCGCTCCACCAGGTACGGCGTGCGCGTCAGCCCGCCGCCCGCCACCACCGCGGCGACCCGTGCCATCTGCAGCGGCGTGGCCCGGGTGTTGTACTGCCCGATCGACGACAGGGCGAGCTGCGCCCGGTCGACGTCCGGGTCGAAGGTGGACCGGGCCACCGAGAACGGCACCCGCAGCCCGTCGTCGTTGAAACCGAACCCGCGCGCCGTCCGCGACATCCGCTCGGCGCCCACCCGGACGCCCAGCCGGGCGAAGACCGTGTTGCAGGACCACTCGAAGGCCTGCCGCAGCGTGGCCCGGCCGCATTCCGCCCGCTCGTCGGTCAGCTCGGTGTCCGTGCCCGGCAGCCGGTAGGGGCCCGGCTCACCGACCCGCTGGTCGAGGTCGCGCACGACCCGCGCCTCGAGGGCGGCCGCGGCGGTGACCACCTTGAAGGTCGAGCCCGGCGGATACGTCTGGCGCGCCGCGCGGTTGAGCAGCGGCTGGTCCGCGTCGCCCAGCAGCCGGCGCCAGGCCCGCGCCGCCGACGGCCCGTTGCCGGACAGCTCGGCCGGGTCGTAGGAGGGGGTGGAGACCATCGCCAGGATCCGCCCGGTGGCCGGCTCCAGCGCCACCACCGCGCCCTTGCGGTCGCCCAGCCCTTCGAACGCGGCCCGTTGCGCGGCCGGTTCGATCGTGGTGACCACGTCGCCGCCGCGGTCGGCCGGGCCGCCGAGCAGGGGGAGCGCGGCGAGCAGCGGATGACTGCCGCTGAGGACGTCGTCCTCGGTGTGCTCCAGCAGGGTGGTCCCGTACGCCTGCGAGGCGAAGCCGGTGACCGGCGCGTACAACGGCCCGTCGGTGTACGTGCGTTCATGGCGCAGCCGCCCCCCGGAGTCCACGGAGCCGGTGACCGGGCGTCCGCCGACCAGGATGTCGCCCCGGGCCCGGTGGTAGCGGTCGATGTCGGCCCGCCGGTTCGCCGGGCTGTGTTCGTACGCCCCCGCGTCGAACACCTGCACCCGGGCGGCGTTCACCAGCAGCGCGGCGAGCAGCAGCAGACAGAACACCGCGGCGTGGCGCACGGTGCGGGTCACGGCCCCGC
>NZ_JACADT010001341.1:0-1199 GCF_013421635.1 Streptomyces sp. UH6
GGAGACTGCGGGCGGGGCCCCACGGAGACTGCGGGCGCGGCCCCACGAGGGCTGCGGGGCGCTCAAGCGGGTCGGGCGGTGCCGGTGCCCTTCTCCGCGTCGAGGGCGTACACGCAGCGGTCCTTGCTGCACGCGTACACCACCCCGCTCCGCACCACCGGCGACCCGGTGATCTCCCCACCCGTGGCCAGCTTCCACCGCAGCCGGCCGTCGTCGGCCTTGAGCGTGTAGAGCAGGTGGTCGGTGGAGCCGAAGTGGATCCGCCCCTCGGCCACCGCCGGCGCGCCCACGATGTCGCCGCCCGCCTGGAACCGCCACTTGGGCGTGCCGGTGACCGCGTCCAGCGTGTACAGCCCCTTGCCGCTGGCGACGTGGATGTGCCCCGCCGCGACCAGCACCGGCTCGACGGAGGACCGCGCCTCGGTGGCGATCCGCCACCGGTCCCGGCCGTCCGCCGCGTCGAGCGCGTACACCGTGCCGAGGTAGTCGGCGAGGTACACGCCGCCGCCCGTGACGGCGGCCCCCGGCACGTACGCGGGCGGGCTCAGGAAGACCGCCGGCGCCTCGAAGTGCCAGTGCACATGGCCGCTCGCCACATTGATCGCCAGCACCCGCGTGCCGGCGGACACATACACGCACCCGTCGGATGCGTGGCTCAGCCGCAACGGGACGCCCCCGCAGGAGGCCGCGTCGCCGATCGGGTACGACCACCGCTCCTCGCCCGTGCGCACGTCCAGCGCCCGCAGCCGGGCGTCCTGCCAGACGAACGCGGTGCCGTCGTGCAGCGCAGGCCCGGCCTCCGGGGTCTCGAAGTCGGTCTGCGCACCGCTCAGTTGCCACAGCCGACGGCCGGTGGAGGCCTCCCACGCCTGTACCCCGCCGCCGCGCGTGCCGGTGAGCACGTGGCCGCGGTCGGCCTGGAGCGAGTACACCCAGGCGTCAGCCGACAGCCGCCACAGGTCGGAGCCGTCGCGGGCGTCGAGCGCGAACAGGGTGGGCCCGTCCGAGGCGTGGATCCGCCGGTCGGAGACCTTCATCGACCAGGCGACGTCACGGGTCTTGAAGCGGCGCCGGCCGGTCTGCACGTCCAGCGCGTGCACCTCGAAGGAGGTGACGTAGACCAGGTCGTCGGCGACCTCGGGAGTGCCCCAGACGTCGTTGGACATCCGGAAGCGCCACGGCCGCCAGCCGCCCCGGCC
>NZ_JACADT010001342.1:0-1194 GCF_013421635.1 Streptomyces sp. UH6
GCGACGCCGGGCGCGGCCAGCGGGGAGCGCGCCTGGGGGTCGGAGGTCTCCGAGGGCAGGACGCGGTCCACGCGCCAGGAGCCGTCCTCGTGCCGGGTGATGTCGGCGCCGAGCAGCCCCTGCCGCTCGTCGCCGCCGTGGCCGGTGGGGGTGACGTAGGCGTGCGAGGTGCCGAGTTCGCCCTGCACCTCCCACAGCAGGTCGACCAGGTCGTCGTGGGTGGCGAGGCGGCCGAGGACGGGGCGGTAGCGGTCGAGGACGGCCTGCCAGTCGACGCCGCCGAGGTCGGCGCGCCAGAAGTTGTCCCGCATCAGGCGGCCGGCCTCGTCGAACATCTGCCGCCACTCGGCGGCGGGGTCGACGAGCTGGTGGATCCTGCCGAGGTCCACGGCGACCTCGTCGTCGCCGGAGGCCCGCCGGTCACCGGGGACCACCTTGAGCCGTCCGCCGCTCCACAGCGCCAGCCGCTTGCCGTCGCCGCTGACCGCGTAGGAGTCGACGTCGTCGCCGAGGGTCTCCAGCCGCAGCTGGGCCAGGTCGTACCGCTCCAGCTCGCTCTTGGGCCCGGACTCGTCCGGGGTGGCGCGCGAGGCGCCGAGCACGCCCTCGACGGGGTGGCGCAGCCAGAGCACGCCGTCCTTGGCGGTGCGCAGCGCGCCGTAGCGGGCGGCCTCCACCGGGAAGGGCACGATCCGGTCGGCGAGGCCCTCCGGGTCGATCCGGGTGGCCGGGGTGCCCTCGCTCTCCGGCGTCTCGTCCTTGTCGGGGGCGTCCACCGGACGGCCGTGCCGCTGGGGGCCGAAGGGGGACGGCGTGACGGCGGCGAGGGTCATCAGGTAGGGGCGGTTGGTGCCGACGAAGGCCATGTCGAAGGCGTGTTCGTCGTAGACCGGGTCGAAGGCGCGCGCCGACAGGAAGGCGAGGTGCTTGCCGTCCGGGGTGAAGGCGGGCGAGAAGTCCTTGAACCGCAGCGGGGTCGCCTCGACCACCGAGAGGTCGGCGGTGTGGGCGAGCTTGAGCTGGGCCAGGTCGCCGACGCCCGGGTGGGACCAGGCCAGCCAGGCGGAGTCGGGCGAGAAGACCAGCCCGGAGCAGTGGCCGTTCTCGCTGCGGTCGGCCTCGCGGACCTCGCCGCCCTCCCGCTCGACCAGCAGCACCCGTCCGTCGTGGGAGGCGACGGCGAACCGGCCGCCG
>NZ_JACADT010001343.1:0-1194 GCF_013421635.1 Streptomyces sp. UH6
GCTGGGCCGCGGCCGAGGGCGGAACCACCGGCGGCGCCGCCGCCGACCCCGCCCACGTGTACACCGTCGACACCTGGGAGGAGCTCAAGGCGGCCGTCGGCAACGGTGACGGCACCCCGAGGATCATCCGGGTCAGAGGCACCCTCGACGCCAACAGCGACGCCGAGGGCGAACCGCTGGGCTGCGCCGACTACGCCACGGACGGCTACACCCAGGAGGGCTACCTCGCGGCCTACGACCCGGCCACCTGGGGAACCGCCGAGCCGTCCGGGCCGCTGGAGGACGCGCGCGTCGCCTCCGCCCGCCGCCAGGCGGAGCGGATCCGGCTCGACGTCGGGGCCAACACCACCATCGTCGGCATCGGCGACCGCGCCCGGCTGCTGGGCGCCAACGTCCAGGTCCGCGGCGTGGACAACGTCATCGTCCGCAACCTGACCTTCGAGGACACCTTCGACTGCTTCCCGCAGTGGGACCCGACCGACGGGGCCGAGGGCGCCTGGAACTCCGAGTACGACAGCCTGGTCGTGTACGGCTCCACCCACGTGTGGGTCGACCACAACACCTTCACCGACGGCCGGCGTCCCGACGACGCCCAGCCCCGTCACTACGGGCAGCTCTACCAGCAGCACGACGGGCAGCTCGACGTCGTGCGGGGCGCCGACCTCGTCACCGCCTCCTGGAACGTCTTCGCCGACCACAGCAAGACCATCCTGATCGGCAACAGCGACGGCGCGGGCGCCACGGACAGCGGCAGGCTGCGGGTCACCCTGCACCACAACCTGTTCCGGGACACCGGGGAGCGCACCCCGCGCGTCCGCTTCGGACAGGTCGACGTCTACAACAACCACCACCTGGTCCGCGACGCCGGGGCCTTCGGCTACGCCTACGGCGTCGGGCGGGAGTCGGCGATCTTCGCCGAGAAGAACCACTTCACCCTTCCCGCGTCCGTCCCCGCCGGTGCGGTCCTGCACAAGTGGAGCGAGGCGCCCATCACCGCCGAGGACAACTTCGTCAACGGGGCCGAGGTGGACCTGATCGCGGCGTACAACGCCGGGCACCCGGACGCCCTGCTCCGGTCGGACGCGGGCTGGAGCCCGGAACTGCGGGCCCGGGTCGACGAGACCGGTGACGTGCCGGGGTTCGTCGCCCGCTGGGCCGGGGCCGGGCAGCTCGACGAGTGCGAGCCGCACGAAC
>NZ_JACADT010001344.1:0-1194 GCF_013421635.1 Streptomyces sp. UH6
CCGGCAGGTCACGCCCTGCGGGCCACCCCCGCGTACGTGGAGCTGACGGCGTCGCCCTGGCCCGGGACCGGTTCGCCCAGCTCGGGCCGCCACCGCTCGGCGAGGACCACGCCCGGCTCCACCAGTTCGAGGCCGTCGAAGAACCGGGTGAACCGCTCGCGGCCGCGCGGGCTGACGTCGTAACCCCGGGCTCCGGCCGTGCCGGTCGCCTCCCTGATCTCGTCCTCGGAGTGGAAGTCGGTGGTGAAGTGGGACATCACCAGGTGGCTCCCGGGCGTCAGGGCCTCCTTGACCCGGTCGACCAGCCGGTCCGCACCGTCCTCGTCGCTGACGAAGTGGAGCAGCGCGATCAGCGAGACGGCGACCGGACGGCCGAAGTCCAGGACCTTCGCGGCCCGCTCGAGGACGACGTCGATCTCGCGGGCGTCCGCGTGCAGGAACTCGACGGTCCCCTCGGGCGTGCCGCGCAGCAGTGCGCCGGCGTGCGCCAGGACGGTCGGGTCGTTGTCGCAGTAGACCACCCGGGCGTCGGGTGCCGTCTCCTGGGCGATCCGGTGCAGATTGGGCTCGGTCGGTATGCCGCTGCCGATGTCGAGGAACTGCCGGATGCCCTGCCGCGCCAGCCAGCGGGTGGAGCGGTGCATGAAGCCGCGGTTCATCTTCGCCATCAGCTGCAGGCGCGGCTCGATCCGCAGCATCCGCCGGGCCAGTTCCTCGTCGGCCGGGTAGTGGTCCTTGCCGCCGAGCATCCAGTCGTACATCCGGGCGGGATGGGGCCTGCCGGTGTCGACTGCTGGTGTGCCGGCAGGGCCGGGGGCACCGGCCGCGCTGTCCGTACTGTCCCTGCGGTCGGTGCTGTCCGTGCGGTCCGGTCCGGACATGGCGTACTCCCGTGGGTCGGCGGTCTCGCGTCAACTGGCGGGGATTGTAGGCGTGGAGGACGCCCCGGTGGACGTGTCGGACGGGCCGCGTGCGCGTCACCCGGGCGAGGGACGCGGCCGTCGAAAAGGGGGGCGGCCGGCGCGGCCGGCGGGCCATCATCGGGGTTCCGTCGTGACGCCGTCAGGAAGGTCCCCGCCATGTCCCTCACGCCCCCGGACTCCCCCGATCTGGTCCGCCTGCTCGCCGACGGGACCCGGGCCCGGGTCTTCGCCGCCGTCACCCTCGGCGCGCGTACCGCCGCCGAGGCCGCGG
>NZ_JACADT010001345.1:0-1191 GCF_013421635.1 Streptomyces sp. UH6
CGCGGTGCCGTCCCGGTGCGGGGTGCCCGCTCCTTGAGACGTCTCCGTCGTCCCCCGCCGGGCGGCCCGGGGGGCGATCTATGCTCTGCGCCAGAGCTGATGTCGGAACGCCGCGCCTGGTCACGTCGGTGACCGGGGCCGGGCGGGCCACGGAGTGAGGAGCGGCCGCGATGGCTGAGACGGTGCGGTGGGGAATTCTGGCCACGGGCGGTATCGCGGCCGCGTTCGCGGGGGACCTCGTCGACATCCCGGACGCGGAGCTGGTGGCGGTCGGGTCGCGGTCCCAGGCGTCGGCCGACGCCTTCGCCGAGCGGTTCGGCATAGCGCGGGCCTACGGCGACTGGGCCTCGCTCGCCGCCGACGAGGACATCGACGTGGTGTACGTCGCCACCCCGCACACGGCCCACCGGGCCGCCGCCGGGCTGTGCCTGGAGGCCGGGCGGAACGTGCTCTGCGAGAAGCCCTTCACGCTGAACCTGCGGGAGGCGGAGGAGCTGGTCGCGCTGGCGCGGGACCGGAAGCGCTTCCTGATGGAGGGCATGTGGACCGCGTGCAACCCGCTGGTCCGCCGGATGAGGCAGCTGGTGGACGACGGCGCGATCGGCGAGGTGCGGACGGTGCAGGCCGACTTCGGTCTGGCCGGTCCCTTCCCGGTGGCGCACCGTTTGCGGGACCCGGAGCAGGGCGGTGGGGCGCTGCTGGACCTCGGGGTGTACCCGATCGCCTTCGCGCAGATGCTGCTGGGCGAGCCGGAGCGGGTGACCGCGCAGTCGGTGCTCTCCCCGGAGGGCATCGACCTCCAGACCGGAGCGGTGCTCGGTTGGGAGAGCGGTGCTCTCGGTCTGGTGCACTGCTCCATCGTCGGGGCGACGGGGATCACGGCCTCGATCACCGGCGCCCGCGGCCGGATCGACGTGCCGGACGGCTTCTTCCACGCGGACCGGTTCGTCCTGCACCGTGAGGGCCGGGAACCCGAGGAGTTCGCGCTGGCCCCGGGTGACGGCCTGCGCAGCAGCTTCCGGCACGAGGCGCTGGAGGTGATGCGGGCGATCCGGGCGGGGGAGACGGAGTCCGCGCTCGTGCCGCTGGACGCGACGCTGGGGGTCATGCGGACGCTCGACACGATCCGCGCGCAGGTCGGGGTCCGCTACCCCGGCGAGTGACACCCCGCACCGTCCCACGGCGCGGACT
>NZ_JACADT010001346.1:0-1191 GCF_013421635.1 Streptomyces sp. UH6
CACGCGCTGGTCGCCGCCCGGCTCCGGGACGGCGGGCGGGTCGGTCACGCGCTCGGCCGGGTCCTGCACGGCGACTACTTCCACGCCTCGCTGATGAGTTCGCACTACCCGCGCCGCGACGTCTACAACGCCGACGCCGCCCACGCCCTGCCCGCCGTGCTGATCGAGGCGCTGGCGCAGTCCACGCCCGGCAGGCTGGTCCTGCTGCCCGCGCCGCCGCCGGGGTACCCCCGGGGCTCCCTGCACGGCGTGCGCACCCGCTTCGGCGCCGTCCTCGACCTCACCTGGAGCCCGGACGGCGTCACCGCCGTCCTGCGCCCCACCCGCACGCTCCGGATCGAACTCAGGACTTCGGCCGGCGCCGGGTTCCTCGACCTGGTCGCCGGTGAAGACCGCGTCCTCACCCTGACGGCGCGGTGACCTCCAGGCTCCCCCCACCCATGGAAGGAACACCATGGCAACAGGCACCCTCCGCAGCATCGCCCGGGCCCTGCTGGCGCCCGCCCTCGCCCTGGGCATCACCACCGGACTCACCGCCGCCCCCGCGCAGGCCGCCGTCTGGAGCTCCTGCGACCAGTGGGGCAACACCGGCCTGAACGGCTACACGCTCCACAACAACATCTGGGGCTCCGGCTCCGGCGCCCAGTGCTTCTGGGCCAACTCCGGCACCAACTGGGGCGTGTGGGCCGACCACCCGAACACCGGCGGCATCAAGTCCTACCCGAACTCCAAGAAGGTGGTGAACCGCAGCATCTCCTCGCTGCGCACCCTCACCAGCAGCTACAGCGTGAGCGTGCCGTCGGCGGGGGCGTACAACACCTCGTACGACATCTGGGACACCGATCACGACTACGAGATCATGCTCTGGGTCAACCAGTACGGCCCGGTCGGCCCGCTCGGCTCCTCCCAGGGCACGGTGACGCTCGGCGGACACACCTGGAACGTGTACAAGGGCGACAACGGCTCCAACCAGGTCTTCTCGTTCCTGCGCACCTCCCGCTCCACCTCCGGGACGGTCGACATGCTGCCCATCCTGCGGTGGATCAAGGACACCAAGCGCTGGATGGGCGACGAGACCATCGGCGACGTGCAGTTCGGCTTCGAGATCACCTCGTCGCCGGGCGGCCTCGACTTCCGCACCGACAACCTGACCGTCACGGCCGGCTGACCCGCGCCGCCGTTCCGTCGGCC
>NZ_JACADT010001347.1:0-1189 GCF_013421635.1 Streptomyces sp. UH6
CGGAGAAGACGGCATGACCACCGACACCCGCCCGGACGGCACCCCCGCGGGCACCCCCACCGCCAACGGCCTCGGCGCCGACGCCGAGGTCCGCGAGCCCGCCCGGTTCAGCGCCGAGTCCGTCGCCTCCGTCCTCGTCGCCACCGAGCGCCCGCCCAGGCCCAGCGCACTCACCGCGTCCCTCGCCTTCGGGTGGCGGGCCGTCCTGAAGATCAAACACGTGCCGGACCAGCTCTTCGACGTCACGGCGTTCCCGATCATGAACCTGCTGATGTTCACGTACCTCTTCGGCGGCGCGCTGGCCGGGTCGCCGGACGACTACATCCAGTTCGTGCTGCCCGGCATCCTGGTCATGTCCGTCGTGATGATCACCATGTACACCGGGGTCTCGGTCAACAGCGACATCGACAAGGGCGTCTTCGACCGGTTCCGGACGCTCTCCCTCTGGCGGCCGTCGATCATGGTCGGGTACCTGCTGGGCGACGCCCTGCGCTACACCATCGCCTCCGCGGTGATGCTCTCCCTCGGCCTGGTCCTCGGCTACCGGCCCGACGGAGGCGTGCAGGGGGTGCTGGCGGGCGTGCTGCTGCTCCTCGTCTTCTCCTTCGCCTTCTCCTGGATCTGGACCATGTTCGGGCTGCTGCTGCGCACGGAGAAGTCCGTGATGGGCGTCGCCATGATGGTGATCTTCCCGCTGACCTTCCTCTCCAACGTCTTCGTCGACCCGCGCACCATGCCGGGCTGGCTCCAGGCCTTCGTCAACAACAACCCCATCACCCACCTGGCCTCCGCGGTGCGCGGCCTGATGGCGGGTCGGTGGCCGGGCGTCGAGATCGTCTGGACGCTGGCCTGGGCGGGGCTGCTCCTGCTGGTGTTCGGGCCCGTGACGATGCGGCTGTACAACCGCAGGTGAGGCCCGCGGCGGCGGGTCAGCCCGGAGTCGGACCGGGCTCGCGGAGCGGCGTGACGCTCAGCGCGAGCGCGTTGTCGACCGTGTAGTAGGGGCGGACCCGGTCACCGCCGCCTCCGGCGGCGACGCGCGGTACCGCCGGAAGGCGGTCCGTGGACCTGCGGTGGACGAGGTCGTCCGCCAGCCGGGCCACCGGCACGGCCGGCCCACCGCCGGCCGGCGCGACGTACCAGTCCCAGAGATCCTGACCGCCGCCCGCGGTGAGCGCGGGGACCGCGT
>NZ_JACADT010001348.1:0-1186 GCF_013421635.1 Streptomyces sp. UH6
GCCGGCGGACGCGGCCGAGCGGACCCTGCTCGACCTGGTCCGCACCCACGTCGCCGCCGTCCTCGGCCACGCCACCCCGGAAACCGTCGACACCACCCGCGCCTTCCGCGAACTCGGCTTCGACTCCCTCACCGCCGTCGAGATCCGCAACCGCCTCAACACGGCCACCGGCCTGCGGCTGCCCTCCACCCTCGTCTTCGACCACCCCACCCCGCAGGACCTCGTCGACCACCTCCGCGAGGAACTCCTCGGCAGCACCACCCCCACGACCAGCGCCACGGGCACGGGCACGGGCACCACCGACACCGACAACGACCCCGTCGTCATCGTCGGCATGGCCTGCCGCTTCCCCGGCGACGTCACCACCCCCGACGACCTCTGGAACCTCGTCGCCCAGGGCCAGGACGCGATCGGTCCCGTCCCCGACGACCGCAACTGGAACCTGGAGGTCTTCCGGCACACGGCGGGAGACTCCCAGGGGACCTCCTACGTGGCCGAGGGCGGGTTCCTGCGGGGCGCCGGTGCGTTCGATCCCGGCTTCTTCGGGATCAGCCCCCGCGAGGCGCTGGCGATGGACCCGCAGCAGCGACTGCTGCTCGAGGCGGCCTGGGAGACCTTCGAGAACGCCGGCATCGACCCGGCGCGGGTGCGCCGGACCCGTACCGGCGTGTACGTGGGGGCGGCGGCCTCCGGATACGGCGGGGCGACACGTGTCCGCCCCAACGGCTTTGAGGGCCACCTGTTGACCGGCACCGCGGGCAGCGTCGTCTCCGGCCGCGTCTCCTACACCTTCGGTCTGGAGGGCCCGGCCGTCACCGTCGACACCGCCTGCTCCTCCTCGCTCGTGGCCATCCACATGGCCACCCAGGCGCTGCGCAACGACGAGTGCACGATGGCGCTGGCGGGCGGCGTCATGATCATGGGCACGCCGACCTCGTTCGTGGAGTTCAGCAGGCAGCAGGCTCTGGGGGCCGACGGTCGCTGCAAGGCCTTCTCTGAGGCCGCCGACGGATTCGCGCTGGCGGAGGGCGTCGGCGTGCTCCTGCTCGAGCGGTTGTCGCAGGCCCGGCGCAACGGGCACGAGGTGCTGGCCGTCGTGCGTGGCTCGGCCGTCAACCAGGACGGTGCGAGCAACGGGCTCACCGCGCCGAACGGGCCGTCGCAGCAGCGCGTCATCCGTCAGGCA
>NZ_JACADT010001349.1:0-1185 GCF_013421635.1 Streptomyces sp. UH6
ACGGCGCCGCCGGAGAGAGGTCCGGGAAGAAGCCGGCGCGCACGGAGGCCGAGCCGCGGCGCCGCACCCGCTTCCTGCCCGTGATCATCCCCGTCGTCCTCGGCGTGGGGACCACCCTGCTGGTCCAGCTGCTCCCCTACGTCACCGACGCGACGGACGACCGGGCGTCCGGCCCCGGTCCCGAGACCTCGGTGAGCGCCCCGGCGACGGCGGGTGCGGCCCTCCCCGGCACCGCGTCCGGCACGCCGTCGGAGAAGGCGGGCTCGTCGAAGTCCCCCGGCACGTCACCGAGCCCCTCCGGGAAGGGGGGCGAGGACGACGAGGCCACCGGTTCGGGCGGCGCCGGTTCCGGTTCCGGTTCCGGCGGGGCGGACACGGGCGATCAGGGCTCCGGTTCGGGTTCGGGCGGCTCCTCCAGCGCCTCGGGCGGCTCGGACGGGGGAACCTCCGGCGGATCGTCGGGCGGGTCCACCGGCGGCTCCACCACCTCGGGCGGGTCGACCGGCGGCGGCGTCACCACCGGTCCCACCATCCAGAACGTCTCGACCTCGAAGTGCCTGAACGCCGGGCCCGGCAACGCCTCCGCGGGTTCCTGCTCGGGGGCCGCCTCCGCCTGGTCGTTCCGCTCGGTGTCCGGCGGGGTCCAGATCGTGTCCCAGAGCAGCGGGCAGTGCCTCGCCTCCTACGGCAGTGTCCACATGGGCGCGTGCGGCACCGGCGACACCCAGGTGTGGACCCGCGGTTCCGACGGCACCCTCCGGGTCAGGAGCACCGGCGAGTGCCTGGGGGTCAACGGCTTCCTCCTCCTCCACCAGACCTGCAACGGCTCGGCCACCCAGCGCTGGCGCTGAAGGACTGCGCCCGGCTGGAACCGGCGGACACCCGGCGTGCCGTGACCGTTTCCTCCCGGTACGCCCTGCATCGTGCGTGGTGTGAACCCGATGCTCGCCGCCCTCGTACCGTCGCCCGCCCGCCGGAAGACCTCCGTGGCGAAGCCGCCCGGGCCCCCCGCGCCCGGCGGGCGGACCCGCCGCACCGTGCCCACCGTCGTCACCGCGCTGGGCCTGTTCGCCGCCGCACGGCTCGCCGGCGTCCTGTTCCTGGCCCTGCTGGCGCGCGCCGAGGGCCAGGACACCACCGCGCTGCTGGGCCGCACCTGGGACTCGCTCTGGTACATCGGGATCG
>NZ_JACADT010000135.1:0-9080 GCF_013421635.1 Streptomyces sp. UH6
GCTGGCCGGCACCCATCACGACCCGCACGGCGTGCTCGGCGCGCACCCGGTCGACGGCGGCCTGGTGATCCGCGCCCTGCGCCCGCACGCCCGCTCGGTCACCGTGGTCGCCGAAGGGCTGCGGGCCGAACTCCACGACGACGGCGACGGCTTCTTCTCCGGCCGTCTGCCGGTGCCCGAGGGCGGGGCGGTCCCCGCCCACCGGTTCCTGGTCGGCTACGACAACGGGACGCACGACACCGAGGACGCCCACCGCTTCCTGCCCGCCCTCGGCGACCTCGACCTGCACCTGATCGGCGAGGGACGCCACGAGGAACTCTGGAAGGCCCTGGGCGCCCACCCCATGACCCACCAGGGCGTCACCGGCACCCGCTTCACCGTGTGGGCGCCCAACGCCCTCGGGGTGCGGGTCACCGGCACCTTCAACTTCTGGGACGGCACCGGGTTCCCGATGCGTTCGCTGGGCGGCTCCGGCGTCTGGGAGCTCTTCGTGCCGGCGATCGGCGAGGGCGAGCTCTACAAGTTCGAGATCACCCGCCCCGACGGCACCCGCACCCTGCGCGCCGACCCGATGGCCCGCCGCACCGAGTGCCCGCCCGCCACCGCCTCGGTGATCGCCACGTCGCAGTACCGGTGGGGCGACCAGGAGTGGCTGGCCCGGCGTGGCGAACTCCCTCCGCACGAGGCGCCGTTCTCCGTCTACGAGGTCCACCTGGCCTCCTGGCGGCCGGGGCTCACCTACCGGCAGCTCGCCGAGCAGCTCCCCGCCTACGTGGCGGAGCTCGGCTTCACCCACGTCGAGCTGATGCCGGTCGCCGAGCACCCGTTCGGCGGCTCCTGGGGGTACCAGGTCACCGGCTTCTACGCCCCGACCGCCCGTCTCGGCACCCCCGACGACTTCAAGTACCTGGTCGACAGCCTGCACCGGGCCGGCATCGGCGTGATCATGGACTGGGTGCCGGCCCACTTCCCGCGCGACGCCTGGGCGCTGGCCGAGTTCGACGGCCGCCCCCTGTACGAGCACCCCGACCCGCGGCGGGCCGCCCACCCCGACTGGGGAACCCTGGAGTTCGACCTGGGGCGGCGCGAGGTGCGCAACTTCCTCGTCGCCAACGCCGTGTACTGGTGCGAGGAGTTCCACATCGACGGCCTGCGGGTCGACGCCGTCGCCTCCATGCTCTACCTGGACTACTCCCGCGAGGACGGGCAGTGGACGCCCAACGAGCACGGCGGGCGGGAGAACCTGGACGCGGTGGCCTTCCTCCAGGAGATGAACGCGACCGTCTACCGCCGGGTGCCGGGGGTGGTCACGATCGCCGAGGAGTCCACCGCCTGGGACGGCGTCACCCGCGCCACCCACCACGTGGGACCGTCCGGCTTCGGCGGCCTCGGCTTCGGCCTGAAGTGGAACATGGGCTGGATGCACGACTCGCTCCAGTACATGGCGCACGACCCGGTGCACCGCGCGTACCACCACGACGAGATCACCTTCTCCATGGTGTACGCCTACAGCGAGAACTACGTGCTGCCGATCTCGCACGACGAGGTGGTGCACGGCAAGCGGTCGCTGGTGTCGAAGATGCCGGGCGACTGGTGGCGGCAGCGGGCCGACCTACGCGCCTACCTGGGCTTCATGTGGGCCCACCCCGGCAAGCAACTGCTGTTCATGGGACAGGAGTTCGCGCAGGGCGCGGAGTGGTCGGAGGCGCACGGACCGGACTGGTGGCTGCTCGACCCCTCCTACGGCGCGGCCGCGGACCACCGGGGCGTGCGGGAGCTGGTCGGCGACCTCAACGCGGTGTACCGGCGGACGCCCGCGCTGTGGCAGCGGGACGTCGCGCCGGACGGGTTCCGGTGGGTGCTGGCGGACGGGGCGGCGGACAACGTGCTGGCGTTCCTGCGGTTCGACGCGCAGGGCTCACCGCTGCTGGCGGTCTGCAACTTCTCCCCCGTGGTGCGGGACGACTACCGGGTGGGCGTCCCGGACGACGTCCCCGCGTGGGGGGAGGTGCTCAACACGGACGCGGAGCGGTACGGGGGGTCCGGCCTGTGCGGGTCCGGCCCGCTGAAGCCGGAGCCCCGACCGTGGCACGGCCTTCCCGCGAGCCTCCGCCTCACCCTGCCGCCGCTCTCCACCGTGTGGCTGTCCCCGGCGTGACCGCCACGGGGGGACGGTCCCAGCACCCTCCCCCTCGCCGCCGAGGTGCCGCGGCTTCGCCGTCGCACCGGCGGCACGATCGCCCGCACGGCCCGCAGGGTGGGCGTGGATGGCGCCGGGTGGCGTCCCGGCACCGTCCACGCCCCGCGACCGTCCGCTCCCCGTGACTACAGGGCGGCGGCCAACGCGTCCGGCAGCGGCGCGGCGTGCACCACCGCGAGCCGCTGGGTCGCCCGGGTCAGCGCCACGTACAGGTCGCTCACCCCGAACGCGGCCGGCTCGACCACGACCACGGCGTCGAACTCCAGCCCCTTCGCCCCGCGGGGGTCCACCAGCACGACCTGCCGCGTCAGGTCCGGCAGGGCCGTGACCGGAACTCCGAGGGCCTCCCCCAGTTTCCCGTGCAGCTCCCGAGGCGCGATCACCGCGAGGCGCCCCTCCTCGGGCGTGAGGTCGCCCACCACCGAGGCGACGGCTCCCGGCAGCTCGCCGGAACCGCCCGCCGCGACGGCGAACGGCCGCACCCCCGTCTCCCGCACCGACCGCGGCGGCTCGAACCCGGGCACCCGGTCCCTCACCACCGCCGCCGCGACCTCCATGATCTCCGCCGGCGTGCGGTAGTTGACGGCCAGCCGCGTGTGGGTCCACCGGTCCTCGACGTACGGCGTGAGGATCCCCTCCCAGGACCCCACCCCCGCCGCCTCCGCGGTCTGCGCGGGGTCACCCACCAGCGTCATCGACCGCGTCGGGGACCGCCGCATCAGCAGCCGCCAGGCCATCGGCGACAGCTCCTGCGCCTCGTCCACGATGATGTGCCCGAACGCCCAGGTGCGGTCCGCGGCGGCCCGCTCCGCGGCGCTGCGGTGGTCGGCCTCCTCGTGCCGCTCGGCGAACCGCTCGGCGTCGATGATGTCCTGCACGCCGAGCACCTCGGCGTCCTCGTCGTCCTTGTCCTCGAACTCGTACGTCCGGGAGGCGTAGGCGACGTCCAGCACGCCCTGCGCGTAGGCGATCCGGGCCTGCCGCTCGCGCGCCGCCCGGTCCCGCGCCGCCCGGTCGTCCTCGCCCAGCAGCTCGGCGGCCTCGTCCAGCAGCGGCACGTCCGCGACGGTCCACTCCGTGGTCACCGGCCGCCGCACCGCGTCGGCGTCCTGGGGCTCCAGGTAGCCGTCCGGCTCGGCCAGCAGGCGGGCGACCAGCTGCTGCGGGGTGAGCACCGGCCACAGCTCGTCGATGGCGTCCCACACCGCCGGGTTCTCCGCCAGCTCGTCGCGGATCGCCGAGATGTCGCTGTCGTCCAGCAGGTTGGTCCCGTCGTACGGGTCGGTGCCGATCTGCTCGGCGACGAGCTCGGTGAGCGTGTTGAGCAGGTGGCCCTCGAAGTACTCCCGCGCCAGGTTGTGCGGCAGCCCCGTGGACCGGGCCCGGTCGCGGGCGACCCGCACCAGGCCCTCGTCGAGCATCACCACCTGGCGGTCGTGTTCGACGGCGAGCACCGGGTCCGGCAGCCGCTGGTGGTCGCCGACCAGCCGCTCCAGCACCCGGGCCGTCTCCGCGCGCCCCTTCACCGCGGCCGCGGCCGGGCTGTCCGCCGACGTCGCGTGGACGCCGGGGAAGAGTTCGCCGACGGTGGCCAGCAGCACGCCCGTCTCGCCCAGCGAGGGGAGCACCTCGCCGATGTAGCCGAGGAAGGCCGGGTTGGGGCCGACGATCAGCACCGCGCGCCGCGCCAGCAGCTCGCGGTGCTCGTAGAGGAGGAAGGCGGCCCGGTGCAGGGCGACCGCCGTCTTGCCGGTGCCGGGGCCGCCCTCGACCACCATCACGCCCTGGTGCGGGGCGCGGATGATGCGGTCCTGGTCGGCCTGGATGGTGCGCACGATGTCGCCCATCCGTCCGGTGCGGGCCTCGTTGAGCGCGGCCAGCAGCACCGCGTCGCCGGTCGGGTCCTCGTGGCCGGTGCGGGTGGTGTCGCCGAGGTCGAGGATCTCGTCGTGCACGGCGGTGACCCTGCGGCCCTGGCTGGAGATGTGCCGCCGGCGGCGCAGCCCCATCGGGGTGTGCCCGGTGGCCAGGTAGAACGGGCGGGCCACGTCCGCACGCCAGTCGATCAGCAGCGGCGTGCGCTCGGCGTCGTCCTCCCGGATGCCGACGCGGCCGATGTGATGGCTCACGCCGTCGGTCAGGTCGATCCGGCCGAAGCAGAGCGAGCCCTCCACCGCGTCCAGCACGGCGAGCATGCCGGAGCGTTCGGCGACCAGGATGTCGCGTTCCAGCCGGGCCTGCATGGGGGTGGCCCCCCGGCCCAGCGCCTCCCGCACGGCGGCCTCCGCCTCCTCCCGCAGTGCCTCGATCCGTCCGTAGAGGCCGTCGACGAATTCCTGTTCGCCGCGCAGTTCGAGGTCGCCCTCGGTGTCCTGCCCTTGCTTGTTCGACCGCGCGCTTGACAATTCCACTCCTGCCCGGATAAGCTTTGCTTAGCAATTGAACTGACTCGCCCCGTGGCTGAGTCGTGAATTGCCCAAGATACCAAAAGAGAAATCCCCCGGGCGAATCGCCCGGGGGATTTCTCGTGTGCGCTCCCCCGCCTCACGGCCTCCGCGCGCGCGGGACCCGCTCCGCGTACTCCTCGCAGGCCCGCCACAGGTGACGCCGGTCGAAGTCCGGCCAGAGCACGTCCTGGAACACCAGTTGTGCCTGGCCGGCCTGCCAGAGCAGGTAGTTGGAGACGCGCCGTTCGCCGCTCGGCCGCAGGAGCAGGTCGACGTCGGGCATGTCCGGGTGGTAGAGGTGCGCCGCCACCGTCTCCTCGGTTATCTCCGCCGGGTCCAGCCTTCCGGCCGCGACCTCGACGGCGATCGCCCTGGCCGCGTCCGCCATTTCCGCGCGGCCGCCGTAGTTGACGCAGAAGTAGAGCGTCATGGCGTCGTTGTCCCGGGTTCGTTCCTCGGCGACCTGGAGTTCCTGGACGACGGTCCGCCACACGGCGGGCATCCGGCCGACCCAGCGGATCCGGACGCCGAGCGCGTCCATGGCGTCGCGCCGCCGCCGGATCACCGCCGGGTCGAAATTCATCAGGAAGCGCACCTCGTCCGGGGAACGCTTCCAGTTCTCCGTGGAGAAGGCGTACAGGGAGAGATTCCTGACGCCGATTTCCAGGCAGCCCGCGAGCACCTCCAGGATGACGTCCGCCCCCGCCCGGTGCCCCTCGCTGCGGGGCAGTCCGCGCTGCGCGGCCCACCGCCCGTTGCCGTCCATCAGCACGGCCACGTGGCCGGGCGTCAGCCCGTCCGGCAGCACCGGCGGGCGGGCGCCGGACGGGTGCGGCTCGGGCGTCGCGTACGGACGCCGCGGCGGGGGCGGGGGTGGGGTCATCGGACGTGGTCTCCTGGAGGTGCTCCGGGTCGTGCCCGGACCGGTCAGCCGGTGCTGGTGAAGGTGACGGTGAGATTCTCACTCAACGGCTGGGAGCCGCTGACGGACCAGTTGAACGCGGTGGCTCCGTCCGGGTTCTCCACGCCGATCACCGCGTACGCCCCCTGCGCGCCGACGGTGTCCGCGAGGTCCCGGTAGTGGAAGGTGACCGTGCCGTCCGCGCCCAGCGCCGCCTGGAAGGTGACGGGGCCGTCGCCGGCGAAGAACTGCGCGTCGCGCCACTCCACCACGAACCGCCGGCTGCTTCCCTCGCCGACGACACCGGTCCACACCGAACTGCCCTCGTCCAGGAGGAGATCGTCCCAGAAGGGGTAGATGCCGCCGTCGGGCTGGTTCGGGTTGGGCAGTTCCGTCCGGTTCCAGCCGGCCGCCGAGCCGTCGAAGGAGAGCACGCCGTTGACGGAGATGGTCACCTCCTCCGCCGAGGTCCCCCGGAAGGGGAAGGCGAAGGGCAGGCCGACCGTGGTCCCGCCCTCGTCCCCGGTGAGGTCGACGCGGGTGTCGACCGGGAGCGGCGGCCCGGTGGTGGCGTCACAGCTCCAGCCGCCCTCCACCCGCTCGGCCAGGGTGAAGTCCGCCCGTTCGTCCCCGTCCACGGTGATGGTGCGCGAGGTCCTGCGGGAGCAACCCCACGCGTCCACCGTGAGGGTGAGCTCGCCGACCGGGACCATGGTCATCCGGTAGGTCCCGTCCGCGCCGGTCACCGCCTCGAGGTGCGGGCCCTGGGGGGAGCTGATCCTCGCCGCCACGACGGGGTTGCCCTGGTGGTCGGTCACCGTGCCCGACACGACGTTGCGGTCGAGATCGAAGTCGACCTCCCGCTCGGGGCCGGCCGCGTCCAGTGTCATCTCCTCGATGACGTAGGCGTACTCCTCGGCCCAGGCCACCACCTGGTGGTCGCCGTACGGGACGGGCAGCGAGTAGGCGCCGTCCGGACCGCTCGACGCGTACAGGGTGGTCTGCCCTCCCTCATGGCTGGAGAGGACCATGACGTCCTCGACCGGCGCGCCGGAGTCGTGGTCGGTGACCCGTCCGTGGATCCTGCCCGGCAGGTGCACGCGGAACGCGGTGCCCGACCGCAGCCACGGCTTGTTGGCGTTCAGCGGGACGGCGTCCTCGCCGGTCGCGTCCTCCATGCCGGCGGTCGCCGAGGCGCCGCGGGCGACGTCGCTCTCTCCGAGGTCGACGTACTCGAAGCCGACCGCGCCGCTCTCGTGCAGCACCGCCTGGACGGTGATGCGCTCCTGGGTGCCGTAGATCAGGGCGTCGCGCCACTCGACGGCGAACCGCCGGTCGGGCGCGCTGCCCTCGACGCCGGTGCGGATCGAGGCGGAGGCGTCGATCACCAGGTCGTCCCAGAACGGCAGCACGGCCGCGTTCGGCTTGCCGCCGTGCGGCAAGGGCACGTTGATCGGCATGGTGGCGGCCGCGGTGAAGCTCAGGAAGCCGTTGGTGCCGACGTACGCCTGGGAGTAGGTCTCGCCGTAGAAGCGGAAGGCGAACGGCAGGTCGATCCGGCCCGCCTCGTCGTCCCCGGTGAGGGCGATGGCCGAGGTGCCGGCCACCGGGTCGGGGGCGGCTCCGTAGCAGGCCTGGCCGAACTGGTCGGTGCGGGGCGGCGCCGCCACGTCGACCGAGGTGTCCGCGTCCCGCATGGTGATCCTGGTGTTCAGCGGCATGGTGCAGCCCGCCGCGGTGCCGCCGATCCGGTAGCTGCCGGCCGGGATCTTCTCGAACCGGAAGCGCCCCTGGCCGTCGCTCTCCACCGGCGAGAGGGGGACGTCGGTCAGCCGCACCTGCGCGCCCACCACGGGCACCCCTGCGGTGTCCACGACCCGTCCGGCGAGGGTGTGCCGGGACATGACGGCCAGCGGCAGGGTCATCCTGGTGGCGGCGTCGGCGGTCACGGTGAAGTTCCGTGAGGCCTCGTGCAGTCCGAAGGCGCTGGTGGTGACCTGGTAGGACCCGGCCTGGAGCACCAGCCGGGCCACGCCGTCGGTGCCGGTGGTGGTGTACCTGCGGCGGCCCGAGTCACCGGTCACGGTCACCGGGGCGCCGACGACCCGGCTGCCGTCGTCGGCCTGGGTCACGGTCAGCTCCAGCGTGCCGAGCGGCTCGTCGGGGACGGCTGCCAGCGCGGCGGGGACGTTCAGGCGGCCGGCGCCCCAGACGCCGTCGGTGCCGGCGTCGCCGCCGCACGAGGTGTCGTCCACGTCGGTCGCCGACTCCTGGAGGACCCGCCAGGTGCTCTCGATGTCGCCGAACATCTGCGGCGCGTGCGACCACAGCAGCGCGACCGTGCCCGCCACGTGCGGCGCGGCCATCGAGGTGCCCCGGTTGGTCACGTAGCCGCCGCCCTTGGCGGCGGACAGGATCTCGTCACCGGGGGCCGCGATGTCGGGCCGGACCGCGGAGGTGTCCGAACCGCGGCTGGAGAAGTCGGTGATCGCGTGGTCCGCGGCGTAGGCGGCGACGGAGAAGGTGGACGCGTAGTCCGCCGGCGAGCCCATGGTGGAGCAGTCGGGCCCCTCGTTGCCGGCCGAGAACACCGCGAAGATGCCGACCTCGGTCCAGCGCTGGACGATCTCCTCGTAGAAGGGGTCGTGGACGCTGGTCCCCCAGGAGTTGTTGACGATGTTCGGGGCCATCTCCGGGCGCGGGTTCTGCCCGTTGACGTCGGTGGGCGCGATGATCCATTCGCCGGAGGAGAGCAGCGACTCCGAGGTGCAGGAGCCGCCTTCGCAGCCCTTGGCGGCGATCCAGGTCGCCCCGGGGGCCACCCCGATCCGGTGCGGGCCGCCGCCGGCCATGGTGCCCATGGTGTGGGTGCCGTGGCCCTGGTTGTCGCACGGCCCGGAGGTCGCGCCGCAGATGCCGGCCGGGTCGAACCAGTTGTAGTCGTGGCTGAAGGTGCCGTCGCCGCGGTTGCCCCGGTAGTTGCCCGCCAGCGCCTCGTGGTCGAGGCGGACGCCGGTGTCGATGTTGGCGACCACCACGCCCTCGCCTCGGGTCCCGGAGTCGGCCCATGCCTGCGGGGCGCCGATGTCGGCGACGCCCCAGGCGGTCTCGTCCTCCTCGGCGCCCGCCTGTCCGGCCTCCTCGACGCCCTCGGCGCCGGTCAGCCGGATGTCGGCCACCTGCCGGACCTCCTCGACCGATGGCAGGGCGGCGATCTTCGCGGCCAGCCGCTCGTCACCCTGCTCGACGCGCACGGTGTTGATGATCCAGTGCGAGTCGTGCGCGACCTTCTCCTCGGCCAGCAGGCCCACCAGCTCGCGCTGGCTCCGTTCGGCGACGCGGACCAGGTCGGCCCGGCCGCGCCCGGTGCGCTTGGCGTGGTCCTCGATGCGGGCGAGGCCCGACAGGTCGGCCTTCTCCTTCATCACGACGTAGAAGTCCGCGGGCCCCTTGGCCAGGCGGGCCTTCAGCGACTTGGCGATCTTGTCCTCGGGCGCGGCCGCGGCCTCGGCCTTCGTGTCCGGCGCCGGGG
>NZ_JACADT010001350.1:0-1185 GCF_013421635.1 Streptomyces sp. UH6
CCACGGAGCACTGCGGACCGCCGTCATGGGCTCCGCCCGCGCCCAGGCCGGCCCGGCCCAGCTCGACGCCATGCGCGCGCTGCTGACGACCGCCGCCGAGCAGGGCGCCTTCGGCCTGTCGACCGGGCTGATCTACGCGCCCGGATCGTTCGCCGACCACGACGAGGTCGTCGCGCTGGCAGCCGAGGCGGCCCGGCACGACCTGCTCTACGCGACCCACATGCGCGACGAGGGAGACCACCTGGTCGAAGCCCTCACCGAGGCGCTCGACACCGCGCGCGCCGCCGGTGTCCGGCTCCAGGTCTCCCACCTGAAGGCCATGGGACCCGCCAACCACGGCAAGGTCCGCCAGGCCCTCGCCCTGATCGACGCCGCGGCGTCCGACGGACTCGACGTCGCCTGCGACGTCTACCCCTACACGGCCTCCTCCACCCGGCTCACCTCCCGCCTGCCCGACTGGGCGATGGACGGCGGCCCCTCCGCCCTCCTGCGGCACCTCGCCGACCCCGCCACCCGCGCACGCGTCCTGGCCGACCTGCGGCCCGCCGTCGGCCGCACCTTCCTTCCCGAAGGGGTGATCCTGGCCCAGCTGACGCCCGGCCCCTACAGCGACCGCATCGGCGACAGCATCGCCGACATCGCCCGGGACGAGCAGGTCGAGCCCGCCGAGGCCGTCCTCAACGTGCTCGCCGCCCACCACGGCGAGGCCATGATCGTCAACCACGCCATGGCCGAGGACGACGTCGACACCGTCCTGCGCCACCCCTCCGCCGCCGTGGCGAGCGACGGGTGGGTGCTGCACGCCCCCGGCGACGGCCATCCCCACCCCCGTAACTTCGGCACCTTCGCGCGCGTCCTGGGGCGCTACACCCGAGACCGGGGCGTCCTCGAACTCGCCGACGCCGTGCGCAAGATGACCTCCCTGCCCGCCTCCCGCCTGCGCCTGTCCGACCGTGGCACCGTGGCACCCGGCCAGATCGCCGACCTCGTCGTCCTCGACCCCGCCCGGATCACCGACCGGTCCACCTACGCCGAACCGTGGCAGTACGCGACGGGCGTACGGGACGTGCTGGTGGCCGGAGAGCCGGTGCTCCGTGACGGCGAGCCGACCGCGGCCCGCCCGGGCCGCGTCCTGCGCAGGACGGCGCCGACGACGCGGCGTCCCGGCCCGGAACACCGGTGACG
>NZ_JACADT010001351.1:0-1183 GCF_013421635.1 Streptomyces sp. UH6
GCGCGGGCTGCGCACCCGCCTGTACTACCGCAGCCGCCTGCGCCGCCCGCTGGACCCGGGTCTCGCGGTGTACTGCGCCTACTGGGGCCGCGGCTACGCCTGCAACCCGGCGGCGGTCCACGCCAAGGCCCGCGAACTCGCCCCGCACCTGCGGGGCGTCTTCCTGGTGGAGCCGGACGCCGTCCCCACACTGCCGCCGGACGTGGAGTACGCGGTGACCGGCACCCGGAAGTACTGGGACCTGCTGGCCCGCGCCACCTACCTGATCTCCAACGCCAATTTCCCCGACGCCGTCGTCAAGCGCCCCGGCACCGTCCACCTCCAGACGCAGCACGGCACGCCGCTGAAGCGGATGGGGCTCGACCAGGCCGCCCATCCGGTGGTGGCCGCCGCCACCGGCAGCTTCACCAAGCTGCTGGCCCGGGTCTCCCGCTGGGACCACAACCTCTCCTCCAACCCGCACTCCACCGAGACCTGGGAGCGCGTCTTCCCCGGCGGGCACGAGACGCTGGAGTACGGCTACCCCCGCAACGACGTGTACTGCACGGCCACCGCCCACGACGTGGCGCGGATCCGCCGCGAACTGGGCATCCCCGAGGGCGCCACCGCCGTGCTCCACGCCCCCACCCACCGCGACCACGCCGAGGGGTTCGACCCCGCCGGCATCGACCCGGTGCGGCTGGCGGAGGCGGCCGGGGAGGACGCGGTGGTGCTGCTGCGCGCCCACTACTTCCACGACCGGGCCGGCGGCGCACGCACCGCGGCCTCCCCGCGGGTGATCGACGTGACCTCCCACCGTTCGGCGGAGGAGGTGTGCCTGGCGGCGGACGTGCTGGTCACCGACTACTCCTCCCTCATGTTCGACTACGCCGTCCTCGACCGCCCGATCGTCGTCCACGCCCCCGACCGGGACGTCTACGGCGCCGTCCGGGGCTTCACCTTCGACCTCTTCGCCGAGCCCCCCGGGCCCGTCTCCCGCACCGCCGACGGCCTCTACCGCCTCCTCGCCGAAGGCGCCCACGCCACCGCGGAGTCCGCCCGCCTGCGTGCCGCCTTCCGCCGCCGCTTCTGCCCCTGGGACGACGGGCACGCCGCGGAGCGGGTCGTCCGCCGCGTCCTCCTGGGCGAGCCTCCCGAAGCCCTCCCTCCGGTCGTCCCCCTCGACGCCCGCACCCCGGCTCCC
>NZ_JACADT010001352.1:0-1177 GCF_013421635.1 Streptomyces sp. UH6
GGAAGTAGCGCCATAGGGTCCGGGTGGACAGCCCCGCGGCGGCGGCGATCTCGTCCGCGGAGGTGCCGGCCACGCCGTGGGCCGCGAACAGGCGCACCGCCTGGCGGGAGATGTCCAGCCGGGTGGCGGCCTTGCGGCGCTCGGTCAGTGGCGGTCTGCCGGTGCGCCGGGCGGCGGGCCGCGGTGCGGACGGCGCGGCGGGTGAGGTGAACTCCATCGCTCTCTTCCTCGCCTCGGTGTGCGGGAGGGGGCTGGGGGCCGGTCTGTCGTGGGGCTGTCACTGTACGTCACCCTCTTCCTGTCACTACACGCCTTAATGGCACGGCGCGACAGAAAGTTGTACGGTCGACCCGCGCCCACCGCCGCAGGGGCGGCGCGGCGCTGTGAGGGAGCACCAGGAAATGAGCAACGTGACCGGCCTGGCCGGCAAGAGCGTGATCGTCACGGGCGCCGGTTCCGGCATCGGCCGGGCGGCGGCCCTGCGCTTCGCGGCGGCGGAGGCGAAGGTGCTGGTCGCCGATCTGAACGCGGAGACCGCGCGGGAGACCGTGGAGCTCGTCGAGGCCGCCGGCGGCACGGCGGTGGCGGTCGCCGGCGACCTCGGCGACCAGACCGTGGTCGACCGGGTGGTGGACACCGCGGTCGAGCGGTTCGGCACCGTGGACGTGCTGGTCAACAACGCGGGCATCATGGACCGGATGTCCGCCGCAGCCGACGTCTCCGACGCCGAGTGGGAGCGCGTGATCCGCGTCAACCTCACCGCGCCGTTCATGCTGACCCGCGCCGTGCTGCCGCACATGCTGGCCGCGGGCGGGGGCGCGATCGTCAACACCGCCTCCGAGGCGGGCCTGCGCGGCAGCGCCGCCGGCGCCGCCTACACGGCGTCCAAGCACGGCGTGATCGGCCTGACCAAGAACCTGGCGGTGATGTACCGCGGCAAGGGGATCCGTGCCAACGCGGTCGCCCCGGGCGGCGTCGCCACCAACATCAAGGTGGAGGCGGAGCAGGGCGCCCACGGCCCGGCCACCATAGCCCCGTACTTCCAGAACATCGGCGCGGTGACCACCGCGGAGGACCAGGCGGCGGCGATCGTCTTCCTGGCCTCGGACGCCGCCGCGGGGATCAACGGCGCGATCCTGCCGGTCGACAGCGGCTGGTCGGCCGTCTGACGGCCTGC
>NZ_JACADT010001353.1:0-1173 GCF_013421635.1 Streptomyces sp. UH6
GGGCGCGCTCGACGCCCTGGTGGGGCTGGAGAGTGTCAAGCGGGAGGTGCGGGCGCTCACCGACATGATCGAGGTGGGCCGGCGCCGTCAGGAGGCGGGCCTCAAGGCGGCCTCGGTACGGCGTCATCTCGTCTTCACCGGCTCCCCCGGCACCGGCAAGACGACGGTGGCGCGGCTCTACGGGGAGATCCTGGCCTCGCTGGACGTGCTGGAGAAGGGCCATCTGGTCGAGGTGTCCCGCGTCGACCTGGTCGGCGAGCACATCGGCTCCACCGCGATCCGCACCCAGGAGGCGTTCGAACGGGCGAGGGGCGGTGTGCTCTTCATCGACGAGGCGTACGCGCTCTCGCCGGAGGACTCGGGCCGGGACTTCGGCCGGGAGGCCATCGACACGCTGGTCAAGCTGATGGAGGACCACCGGGACGCCGTGGTGGTGATCGTCGCCGGCTACACCGAGGAGATGGAGCGCTTCCTGTCCGTCAACCCCGGGGTCGCCTCCCGTTTCTCGCGGACCATCAGGTTCGGCGACTACGGGCCGGACGAGCTCCTGCGGATCGTGGAGCAGCAGGCCGAGGAGCACGAGTACCGGCTGGCGGACGGCACGGGCGAGGCGTTGCTGAAGTACTTCGCGGAGATCCCCAAGGGACCCGCCTTCGGCAACGGACGCACCGCCCGCCAGACGTTCGAGGCGATGGTGGAGCGCCACGCCGGCCGGGTGGCGCAGCTTCCCGACGCGAGCACGGAGGCGCTCACCCTGCTCTACCCGGAGGACCTGCCGGAGCTGGACTGAGGGGTGTCCTGCCCATCGTCCCCCTGGCGGGGCGCGGGCAGGCCGTCCGGCAGCCGGGCCAGCAGCGCCGCGCGTTCCTCGGCGAAGACGGGGTCGGCCTGGTAGTCGCCGTGGCCGAGCACCGGCGACGGCAGCGGGTGGGCGGCGGTGCGGCCCAGGGAGAGCGGGTCCTTGAGGGGTTCCCGGTCGACCGGGGGGCAGGGCGGGCGCCCGGAGGCGGTGGCCGCGTCCGCGGCGCCGGCCAGGACGGGCCCCGCGACCAGGACGGGTCCTCCTATCGGGTCGGTGCGGCGGTGCAGGTTGCGCCAGCAGTCGACCTCCTGGTGCAGGCGGCGCAGCGCCTCGGGTCCGAAGTGGGCGGGGAACCAGCGTCCGTAGAGGCG
>NZ_JACADT010001354.1:0-1171 GCF_013421635.1 Streptomyces sp. UH6
CCAGTCCTCCTGAGACGCCGTCCCCGGGACGGCCGGCCACCGGGGGATTCCCTCCCGGCCGGGCGGCCGTCCCGGGCGGCCGGCCCGTGTGCTGTACCGGGCGACCGGGTCGACCGGTCCGGGCGCCGGCGTCCCCGGACACGAGGAAGGCCCCCGGGCGGTGTTTCCACCGGCCCGGGGGCCTTCCTCACTTCAGGGTGAGTGACGGGACTTGAACCCGCGACATCCTGGACCACAACCAGGTGCTCTGCCAGCTGAGCTACACCCACCATGACCGGCGGTTCGGTACCTTGCGGTTTCTTTCCGACCGGCCGAGAAAAAGTGTACAGGGTCTGAAGGGGTGCTCGCGCCGCCCTTTTCCCGGCGCCCCCGGAAGGGGCGCCGGGCGGGGATCAGCCGCCGGACACCACGTGCTTGGCGGCGATGGTGCGGGCGGTGGCGGAGTCCGGTCCCGGGTGGGGGACGAAGACGGCCTCGCGGTAGTAGCGCAGCTCGGCGATCGACTCGCGGATGTCGGCCAGCGCCCGGTGGTTGCCGGCCTTCTCCGGGGCGTTGAAGTACGCCTGCGGGTACCAGCGCCGCGCCAGCTCCTTCACCGAGGAGACGTCGACGATCCGGTAGTGCATGAAGGCTTCCAGCGTCGGCATGTCCCGCAGCAGGAAGCCGCGGTCGGTACCGACGGAGTTCCCGCACAGCGGGGCCTTGCCGGGGTCCTTCACGTGTTCACGGATGTAGGAGAGGACCCGCTCCTCGGCGTCGGCGAGGGTGGTCCCGCCGGCCAGCTCGGTCAGCAGACCGGACGCGGTGTGCATCTGACGCACCACCTCCGGCATCGTCTCCAGCGCCGAGTCCGGCGGACGGATGACGATGTCCACCCCCTCGCCGAGTACGTTCAGCTCGGAGTCGGTGACGAGGGCGGCCACCTCGATGAGAGCGTCGTCGGACAGCGAGAGACCGGTCATCTCGCAGTCGATCCACACCATGCGATCGTTCATACGTCCACCCTACGGGGCGGGAAGGTGACCGTACGCGCTGCGTTTGCCCGCCGGTACGCCGGAGGGCCGCCGGTACGCCGGAGGGCCGCCGGTACGCCTCGGGGGGGCGTGCTCACGCACGCCCCCCCCGAGATCGTTCGGGCTTTGACGACCGGGGCGCCGGACCGGGTCCGCTC
>NZ_JACADT010001355.1:0-1171 GCF_013421635.1 Streptomyces sp. UH6
AGCAGGGCCTCGCACGCCTCCTCGCAGGAACGGCACGCCTCGGCACAGATCTGGCAGTGGTCGTGCTGGGTGTGCTGGGCGCACTCCTCCCCGCACGCCCGGCACGCGGCGGCGCAGGCGGTGAGCAGGGTGCGGGTGACGTTGGCGTCGTACTCGGTGTGCCGGGAGAGCACCGAGGCCGTGCTGGAGCAGACGTCGGCGCAGTCCAGGTCGGAGCGGACGCACTTGGCCAGCTCGTCGACCATCTCCTCGGAGAGACAGGCGTCCGCGCACGCCGTGCACACCTGGGCGCAGGACACGCACTCCTCGACGCAGGCGATGAGCTTGTCCCGGTCCACGCCGCCCAGGGCCGCCGGGTAGGCGTCGAGCATCTCCTTGACCTTGAGCGTGGTCATACGGTCACTCTCCTTCCGCTCGTCACCCTGGCCGGGTGGGCGGATCGGGACGGGGCAAACCTGACCACGCGGCGCACGGATACGCTCCCGGCAGTGCGAGCCGTGGATCACGGGAGGGGAGGGCTTCGATGACGCCGGGACGGGTGGGCGGCAGGTGGCGGGACGTATCGCTCCTGCTGACGGGGGTGCTCGTGGTGGGGCTCGTGGGTCTGCTGGGCGCGTTCCTCGGCGGACCGGGGGAGCGGGTGCTCCTGCACCGGTCCACCGCCGACATCGCCCCGGACGACAGCGCGCGGATCACCGAGGTGATCGACTACGACTTCGCCGGCGAGGACCGGCACGGCATCCACCGCCGTCTGCCGGTCACCGAGGCCGGACCGCCGCGGGACGTGACCGCCACCCTCGACGGGGAGCCGGTCGCCTTCGAGACGGTCGACGGCGCCACCGCCGTCCGCGTCCGCATCGGCGACCCGGCACGGACGCTGACCGGGGTGCACCGCTACCGCCTCACCTACACCGTGCCCGGCATGGTGACCGGCGAGGCGGGACTGATCTGGGACGTGACCGGCCTGGGCTGGGACGTGCCGGTGGACCGCCTGCGGGCGCGGGTCACCGCCCCGACCGCGCTGGAGGGGGCGGGCTGCGACCGCTACGGCTCCGGCGATCCCACCCTGTGCGTCACCCGGCAGACGTCGTCCGGCACGCTGGCCGTGGACGTCTCCGGCATGGAGGCCGGGGAGGGGGTCACGGTCCGCACCGAGGTGGGCGCGGCGCTG
>NZ_JACADT010001356.1:0-1169 GCF_013421635.1 Streptomyces sp. UH6
CGGGAGGTCGGCGAGCAGACACCGTTCGGCGAGCGCCGTCACCTCGGCGAGGGCGGTGGCGTCGCAGGCGTCGGACTCGGCCTTGGCGGTGGCGGCGGCGAGCACGGTGGTGCCCCACACCCCGGCCTCGGCCACCCGGACGGCGAGCTCCGGCTCCCAGCACAGCCGCCAGCTCTCCCGGAAGGTGCCGGTGCCGCCGCGCGAGGCGGTGGGTTCACCCCAGCCGACGGACAGGAGGCGCAGCCGGTGCAGCAGGCGGCTGCGGGCGGCGTCGTTCTCCTTGCGCAGGTCCAGTTCCAGCTCCCGCTCCAGCGCCTCGGGCTTGAGGCGCAGCGCGCGCTGCTGCCGTTCGAGGTCGCGTCGCAGGGGCACGGAGGGGGCGGTGGACGGAACCTCACCGAGCAGGTCGCCGACGATCAGCCGGTCGCGGACCAGTTCCAGCGGGACGTCGGAGCCCTCGCACATCACCGCGCGGACCGCGTCGACCGTCTCGCCGAGCCCGGGCAGCGGACGCCCGCGCATCACCGCGAGCGTCTCGGCGAGCCGCACCGCCTCGATGACGTGGGCGGAGGAGACGTGCAGGTCCTCGTCGCGCAGCAGGCCCGCGACCTTGGTCATCCACCGTTCCACCGGCCGGTCCGGTGCGGAGAACAGGTGCCCGTACCAGCCCGGCGAGTCGATGCCGGCGCCGTAGCCGCTGAACCGGGAGAGCCTGCGGTGCGTCCAGGGCACCCAGGTCATCTCCGTCTTCACCTTGGGCAGGCCCTTGAGCAGGGCGCGGTCGGCGGTGACGGTGCTCTTCCGCCGCAGGGCGGGGACGTGCCAGGCGCCGCAGACCACGGCGATCTCGTCACCGAACTCCTTGCGGGCCGCGTGCACCTGGAGGCGCATGTACGCCTCGCGGACCGGGTCGCGGTCGTGACCGCCGGTCCCGTACGCCTCGCGGAGGGCGCCCATCGCCTCCTCCACGGCGGCGAACGGCGCCAGCGGGTCCTCCCCCGCGCCGCGGTGCTCGACCACGTCCTCCCACCAGCGCTCCGGGTCGTCGTACCCGGCGGCCTCCGCCAGCACGGCCAGCGGATCGACCCGCATGTCGGCGGCCCGGTCCTCCGTCCCTCCTTCGTCCCCCTCCTCCCCCGCGGCTCCCGCGCGGCCGGGGCCGTCACCGG
>NZ_JACADT010001357.1:0-1168 GCF_013421635.1 Streptomyces sp. UH6
GGAGGTCCCGGTGAACTGGCTGCTGGTGATCGCCGGCGCCCTGGTGGGCGCCCCGCTGCGCTACCTCACCGACCGGGCCGTGCGGCTGCGCCTGAGGCCGGACTCCGTCCTCCCCTGGGGCACCTTCACCGTCAACGTCGCGGGAGCGCTGGCCCTGGGACTGCTCACCGGCGCCGCGGTCGCCGGGCCTGCGGGGGAGCGGCTGGACCTGCTGCTCGGCACCGGGCTGTGCGGTGCGCTCACCACCTACTCGACGTTCTCCTGGGAGACGCTGCGCCTCGCCGAGGACGGCTCGCCCCTCCTTGCCGCGTGCAACGTCCTGGGCACCCTCCTGGCGGGCCTCGCGGCGATGTACGCGGGCGTGGCGCTGGGGGGAGCGCTCCAGGGCTGAGCGGGCGCGCGCCCCGGAGTCCCGATGCTCCCCGCCACGGCCGGAGTACCGTGGACAGGGGGCCGAGGAGGTGCGGCATGACCACGGCCACCACTGTGTCCGCCCGGGACATCCCCCGGACCCCGGGGATACGCGCGCGCACCGTGAACGATGCCGAGCTGCGCGCCTCGCTCGACGTACTGGGCTCACTGCCTGCCGACGCCTGGTCGCGGCCGACCGCGTGCACCGGCTGGGCCGTCCGGGACATGGCCGCGCACGAGATCGGCCAGTGCGAGGAACTCGCCAAGCCGTGGCTGATGTTCAGCCGCATCAGGCGGGCGCGGACCCGGCATCCGGAACTCGGCGCCCTGGACGGGCACAACGAGAGCCAGATCGAGGACCGCGCGGACCTGCCCCCGGAGCGCCTCGTCCACGAGCTGGCGAAGCACGGCCCGCGGGGGGTGCACAGCCTCGGGCGGACGCCCCGGCCGCTGCGCCGCCGCCTGCGCACCAGCCTGGTCTTCCCGCAGGAGGGCCGGGCACTGCCCGAGGACTCGATGGAGTACCTGAACAGCGTCCTCCTCGTCCGCGACCTGTGGATGCACCGGATCGACATCAGCGACGCCACGGGCGCCGAGCTGGTCCTGGACGGCCACGACCGGGAGATCCTGCAGCAGGTCCTGCTCGACCTGGCCCTCGGCTGGACCGGCCCGCCCTGCCTGCTGGAGCTCTCGGGGCCGATCGGCGGCCGGTACCGCATCGGCGGCGAGGGCCCGCCGGCGGTCACGCTGCGGGCGG
>NZ_JACADT010001358.1:0-1166 GCF_013421635.1 Streptomyces sp. UH6
AGGAGACCGCGGACGACGAACTGCGCCCGCTGCGGCAGCGGCTGGTCACGGCCGTGGCGCTCGCCGTCCCGGTGGTGGCGATGGCGATGTTCCCCGCCCTGCAGTTCACGTACTGGCAGTGGCTGTCCCTCACCCTGGCCGCCCCGGTCGTCACCTACGCCGCCTGGCCCTTCCACCGGGCCGCCTTCACCAACGCGCGGCACGGCGCGGCGACGATGGACACGCTGATCTCGGTCGGCACCACGGCGGCGTTCCTGTGGTCGCTGTGGGCACTGTTCCTCGGCACCGCCGGAACCCCCGGCATGACCCACCCCTTCGAGCTGACCATCGCCCGGTCGGACGGCGCGGGCAACATCTACCTCGAGGCCGCCGCCGGCGTCACCGCCTTCATCCTGGCGGGCCGGTACTTCGAGGCCCGCTCCAAGCGGAAGGCCGGGGCCGCCCTGCGGGCCCTGCTCGAACTGGGGGCCAAGGACGTGACCGTCCTGCGCGGCGGCCGGGAGGAGCTGATCCCGGTGGGCGGGCTGCGGGCCGGGGACCGCTTCCTGGTCCGGCCGGGCGAGAAGATCGCCACCGACGGCCTCGTCGTGGAGGGCTCCTCCGCCGTCGACGCCTCGATGCTCACCGGCGAGTCCGCGCCCGTCGAGGTCGGCGTCGGGGACGCCGTCACGGGGGCGACGGTCAACGCGGGAGGCCGGCTGGTCGTGGAGGCCACCCGGGTGGGCGCGGACACGCAGCTCGCCCGCATGGCGAGGCTGGTCGAGGACGCGCAGAACGGCAAGGCCGCCGCGCAGCGGCTCGCCGACCGGATCTCCGGCGTCTTCGTCCCCGTCGTCATCGCCCTGGCCCTGGGCACCCTCGGCTTCTGGCTGGGCAACGGCGCGGAGCTGACGGCCGCGTTCACCGCCGCCGTCGCCGTGCTGATCATCGCCTGCCCGTGCGCGCTGGGCCTGGCCACGCCGACCGCGCTGATGGTCGGCACCGGGCGCGGCGCCCAGCTCGGCATCCTCATCAAGGGCCCCGAGGTGCTGGAGTCCACCCGCAAGGCCGACACCGTCGTCCTGGACAAGACCGGCACCGTCACCACCGGACGGATGACGCTGCTCGCCGTGCACACCGCCGAGGGCGGCGACGAGCGCGAGGTGCTGCGGCTGGCGGGCGCCCTG
>NZ_JACADT010001359.1:0-1165 GCF_013421635.1 Streptomyces sp. UH6
GGCGGTCCGCACGGGACGGGTGTGGTCACGGGAGGTGTGGTCACAGGACGGGTGTGGTCACGGGAGGTGTGGTCACGGGGCGGCCGGGCGGGGGTAGGCGCGGGGCAGGCGGAGGCCTTCCTCGGCGAGGACCGTGCGGACGGTGTCGGGGGCGTTGGTGATGAGGCCGTCCACGCCGAGACCGAGCAGGTGGCGGACGGTCGCCGGGTCGTCGACGGTCCAGGACACCACCTTCATCCCCTCCGCGTGCGCCGCCGTGACCAACTCCCGTGTCGTGAAGGGCACGTAGCCCGGGGTCGCGATCCCGCCGCCCTGCGGGTCGCCGTGCACCGGGGAGACGGCGTCGGCGCCGAGGGAGACCGCGGCGGCCACGTAGCGCCGCTGGAGCGAGCCCTCGAAGTCGTCGATGTCCAGCCCGCCGAGCCAGGGCGAGGCGCCCGGCACGCCCTGCTGGAGGAACTGCTGTCCGTTGGTGAGCGCCACCACCGGCAGCCGGGGCTCCAGTTCCCGGACCCTCCTCAGCGCGCCCCAGTCGAAGCTCTGGACCGTGACCTGCCGCACCATCCGCGCCCGCCGCGTCTCGGCGATCACGGTCCGCACGAACCGTTCCCGCGGCGCGGTCTCCTGCGGCGCCCCGGCCTCGACCTTGGTCTCCACGTTCAGCGTGACACCGTGGGCCCGGTACCGGTGCACCAGCGCGTACACCTCGGAGAGCAGCGGCATCCGTGCCCCGGGGGCGAGTGTCTGTGCGGGGAACGCCGCCTGGCGGAGGGACCCGCAGTCCAGGGTGCGGATCTGGGCGAGCGTGAGGTCCTTCACGTATGTCCTGCCGGGGACGTACGGGTACTCGGGGTCGCCCGGGAACGCCGGTCCGGTGTCCCGGCAGTTGCGCTCCTGGACGTCCCGGTCATGGGTGACGACCGCGTGGCCGTCCTCGGTGATCTGGACGTCGAGCTCCAGGGTCGTGACCCCGGTCTCCAGCGCCCGCGCGAAGGCCGGCAGCGTGTTCTCGACGGTCGTCGCGGCGCCGCCGCGATGGGCCTGGAGGTCGAACTGCCGGGCCTGGGGCGGACGTTCGGAGGCCGCTGCGGTACCTGCCGCCGGAACCAGCGACACCGCCAGCGCCGCGGCGACGGCGGGCCACCGGGCCGTCCGGCCGCGGGGA
>NZ_JACADT010000136.1:0-9062 GCF_013421635.1 Streptomyces sp. UH6
GCGGCCGGCCCCCACCGCCACCACCGCCTCACCCGGCCCCACCCCCACGCCGTCACCGACGTGCAAGCGGGTGCTGTGGTGGTGCGCCTAGGCGGGGCGGAGGCCGGGCGGGGGCGGTGTCAGACCTTGACGACCGCCTTGCCGACGTTGTCGCCGCGCAGCAGCATGCCGAGGAAGGCGTCCACGCCGTTCTCGATGCCCTCGGTCACCGTCTCGCGGTACTTGAGGTCACCGGAGCGGATCCACGCGCCGGCCTCCTCGGTGAACGCCGGGCGCAGGTCCTCGTGGTCGCCGACGAGGAAGCCCTCGATCCGGCCGCGGGTCTGGATCAGCCGGGGCAGGTTGCGCGGGCCCGGGACCGGCTCGGTCGCGTTGTACACGGCGATCATGCCGCAGACCGCGATCCGGCCGCCCAGGTTGAGCGAGCCGATCGCCGCCTCCAGGTGGTCGGCGCCCACGTTGTCGAAGTACACGTCGACGCCGTCCGGCGCGGCCTCGCGGAGCTGCTCGCTCACCGGGCCGTCCTTGTAGTTGAAGGCCGCGTCGAAGCCGTACTCCTCGGTGAGCAGACGGACCTTCTCCGCGGAACCGGCCGAGCCGATCACCCGGGAGGCCCCCTTCAGCTTCGCCATCTGGCCCACCTGGGAGCCGACCGCGCCGGCGGCGCCCGAGACGAAGACGGCGTCCCCCTCCTTGAAGGCCGCCACCCGGAACAGGCCGGCGTAGGCGGTCAGGCCGGGCATGCCCAGCACGCCCAGGTAGGCGGAGAGCGGCACCGCGTCGGGGTCCACCTTGACGGCGTGACGCGCGTCGAGCGAGGCGTAGTCGCGCCAGCCGAGCATGTGCACGACGTAGTCGCCGACCTGGAGGTCGGGGGAGTTCGAGGCGACGACCTCCCCCACGGCGTGGCCCTGCATCGGCTTGTCCAGCTCGAACGGGGCGACGTAGGACTTGGCGTCCGACATCCTGCCCCTCATGTACGGATCGACCGAGAAGTAGTGGTTGCGGACGAGGACGCGGCCGTCCTTCAGCTCGGGCAGCTCACTCTCCACCAGGGCGAAGTCGTCGGGCTTCGGCTCGCCGACCGGACGGCTCCTCAGGTGCCAGGCGCGGCTCTGTGCAGGAACTTCATGTGTGTGGGACATGGGTTCCATGGTGCCCGCTCGGCCGCCGGGACGCACCGCTAGAGTTCCCGTCATGCGTGATCTCGGGGTCGGATTCGGTTACTTGTTCAAGGGCCAGCGCTGGGTGGCCCGGCACGGCAGGCAGTACGGCTTCGGCCTCATACCCGGGTTGATCACCCTGGTGCTCTACCTGGGCGTGCTCGCCGCGCTCTTCGTCTGGGGGCCGGAACTGGTCACCTGGGCGACGCCGTTCGCCGACGACTGGTCGGACGGCTGGGCGAGCACGGTGCGCGCGGTGTTCACCGTGCTGCTCTACGCGCTGTCGCTGCTGGCGATGGTGCTCACCTTCACCGCGATGACCCTGCTGATAGGGCAGCCGTTCTACGAGGCCCTCTCCGAGCGGGTCGACCGTGACGTGTCGCCCGACGGCACGGCCGCCGTCTCCGACCTGCCGCTGCTGCGCGAGCTGTGGATCTCCGGCCGCGACAGCCTGCGGGTGGTGATACGGGCGGCCCTGTGGGGCCTGCTGCTGTTCCTCCTCGGGCTCATCCCGGTGGTGGGGCAGACGGTGGTGCCGGTGATCGGGTTCTTCGTCACCGGGTTCTTCCTCACCGAGGAGCTGACGGCGGTCGCCCTGCAGCGGCGCGGCGTCGACCTGCGCAAGCGGCTGGAACTGCTGCGGTCGCGGAAGCTGCTGGTGTGGGGGTTCGGGACGCCGCTGGCGGTGGCGTTCCTGGTGCCGTTCGTGGCGGTGCTGCTGATGCCGGGGGTCGTGGCGGGGGCGACGCTGATGACCCGCGACCTCCTCGGCGAGGAGACGCGGGGCAACGGGGACAGGGGCACGGGCGCCGGAACGGGCACGGGTACGACCACGGACCGCGCCACCGCCTGACCGCGCGCCCCTGACCGCGCGCCTCCGACCGCGCGCCTCTGACGGGGGCCTCTGACGGGGGGCGCCCCCGCCCGACGGGGCGCGCCCCCGCCCGACCGGGCGGCGGAGGGCCGCCCTACCGCGTGGCGAAGCCGTACACCGTGCGGGAACGGAACGTCTCGCCCGGGCGCAGCACCGTGGAGGGGAAGTCGGGGCGGTTGGGGGAGTCGGGGTAGTGCTGGGTCTCCAGGGCGACCCCGTCCCCGGGGGCGAACGGGCCCTGGAGGAAGTCCCCGGTGTAGACCTGGATCCCCGGCTCCGTCGTCGCCACCGTCAGGACCCGCCCGGTGGACTCCTCCCACATCTCGCCCACCCGCTCGGCCTGGGCGGTGACGCCCTTGTCGAGGACGAAGTTGTGGTCGTAGCCCTCACCGGTGGGCCGCCCGTCCTCCTCCCGGAAGTCGAACCGGGTGCCCGCGACCTCCGCGGGAGCGCCCACGGGGATGTTGGCGTCGTCCACCGGCGTGTACCGGGAGGCATCCAGCCGCAGACGGTGCCCCCGCGCCGTGCCCGAACCGGCGCCCGCCAGGTTCCAGTAGCTGTGGTTGGTCAGGTTCACCACCGTCGGCGCGTCCGTCACCGCCTCGTACGTCAGCGACAGCGAGCCGTCCTCCTCCAGCGCGTACACCGCGGACACGTCCAGCCGGCCCGGGAAGTTCGCCTCACCCGCCGGGCTCACCCGCGACAGCCGCAGCGCGTGGTCCCCGTCCGGCTCGACCTGCCAGATCCGCTTGTCGTAGCCCTCGTCGCCGCCGTGCAGGCAGTTCCGCCCGTCGTTGCGGGGCAGTTCGTACGCGACGCCGTCCAGGGTGAAGCGGGCGCCGCCGATCCGGTTGGCGTACCGGCCGATCAGCGCGCCGTAGAACGGGCCGGTGAACTTCAGGTACCCGTCGAGCTCGTCGAAGCCCAGCACCACGTCGGCCGTACGCCCGTCACGGTCCGGCGTCTCCACGGACTGGACGATGCCGCCGTACGACAGGATGCGCGCCCGCACCCCGGCCCGTTCCAGGGTCCACCGGTGTACCGAGGCGCCGTCGGGAAGGGCGCCGAAGAGTTCGCTTCTCATGATCGCCACCCTAGGCCGTGACCGCGCGGTAGGCGATGTCGGCCAGCTTCGTCTGGCCGTCCACGCTGGGGTGGAACAGGTCCCACCGGCTGAGCTGCGGCACACCGAACCGGTACGCGTACACCGCCCCGCCGTCCGTCCGGCACCGCCGGTCCGCCGCGCACACCTCGGCCATCGCCTCGTTGTACTCCTCCACGCGGTCCCTGACCTTCTTCCGGCGCTCCACGGCCTTGCGGTCCATGGCCCCAGCTTCCCCCAGCATCGTCGGGCAGATGCCCAGTTTCCAGATCTCGCGGCCCATCGGCGTCTCCTGGCCGACCTCCCACAGCCGCTTCAGGTCGGGCACCGACGCCACGTACACCTGCGACTCGGGCGACCGCTGACGCAGCGTCCGCAGCGCCGCCTCGAACTCCTCACGGAACGTGCCGACCGGCGTCATCGACCGCACCGACCCGCGGCAGGCGTCGTTGGCGCCGACCAGGACCGTCACCAGCTCGGGCCGGCGGGCCGCCGCCTGCCGCATCTGGGCCTCCAGGTCGGACACCCGGGCGCCGGTCTCGGCGAAGTTCCAGCTCCGCGTGGCCGTCCGCGAACGGCCCAGCAGCCGGGACGCCAGGCTGTCCACCTCGGGTGAGTCCCCCGTCGCCCAGGACACGCTCGGGCAGTCCGAGAGGACCTGGCAGGAGTCGAACCCCGTCGTGATCGAGTCGCCGACCGCGGCCACCGAGTCGGGCGAGCGGTCCCAGGAGGACGGCGGGGGAGCCGCCGACGGAGGCGGCGCGGCGCCGTCCTGGCCGCCGCAGCCGGACGACGCCGCCAGGGCGGCGCAGAGCGCGGCCACGACGACGGCGCGCCACGGCCGGGGACGGCGGGAGGTCGGCATGCCCAGCACTCCTTCGGAAGTCACGGGCAGGGGCCCATGGTCGGCGCGAACGGGGGCACAGGTGCCGATGTGCCCCTCGACATGAGAACGCGCGGGAGTTCCCGTCGCCGCCCCGTTGTGACCTTGCCGACCCGTACAAGCGTCCCACCGGGTGAATGGCGGCGTTTCGCCGCCGTGGGACCGACGGTACGTCACACTCCGCGCCTTCCGGCACGGTAGCCTCGCTCCGTGGCTCCCCCGACACGCCGTCAGACCGCTGCCCGGGAACTCAGGAGCCGCATCCGTCCGTTCCGTCCGTGGCAAGCGCGCCGCTCTGGGGAGGTCCTCTCGGTGACGACACGTGGGGTTCTGTACGTGCACTCCGCTCCACGCGCGCTGTGCCCGCACGTCGAGTGGGCGGTCGCCGGAGTGCTCGGCGCCCGCGTGAACCTGGACTGGATCCGGCAGCCCGCCGCGCCCGGCACCTGGCGCTCCGAGCTGTCCTGGCAGGGCAAGGCCGGCACGGCCTCCAAGCTGGCGTCCGCGCTGCGGGGCTGGCAGATGCTGCGGTTCGAGGTGACCTCGGAGCCGTGCGCCGGAGCCGAGGGCGAGCGGTACAGCTGCACGCCCGGGCTGGGCATCTTCCACGCCGTCACGGGCATCCACGGCGACATCATGATCCCCGAGGACCGGCTGCGCGCCGCCCTGGCCCGCGCCCACAAGGGCGAGACGGAACTCGAGGCCGAACTGGCGAAGCTGCTGGGCAAGCCGTGGGACGACGAGCTGGAGCCCTTCCGCCACGCCGGCGAGGGCGCCCCCGTCCGCTGGCTCCACCAGGTCGTCTGAGCCGACCGGACAGCACACGGCAGAGGGCCCCCGCCGAGGCGGGGGCCCTCTGCCGTGCCGAGGAGACCTCAGATCGTCCGGAAGGCCAGCACCACGTTGTGGCCGCCGAAGCCGAACGAGTCGTTGAGCGCGGCGATCCGGCCGTCGACCGGCAGCTTGCGCGCCTCGTCGCGGACCACGTCGGCGAGCCCGGCCGCCGCCGGGTCCAGCTCCTTGATGTTGATGGTGGGCGGCGCCACCCGGTTGTACAGCGCCAGCACCGTGGCCACCGACTCGACACCGCCGGCTCCGCCGAGCAGGTGACCCGTCATCGACTTGGTGCCCGAGACGGCGATGTGGTCGGCGTCGTCGCCGAACACCGCGCGCAGGCCCTTGAGCTCGGCGATGTCACCCGCCGGGGTGGAGGTGGCGTGCGCGTTGACGTGGACCAGCTCGGCCGGGTCCAGGTCGGTGCTCTCCAGCAGGTTGCGCAGCGCGGCCTGGATGCCACGGCCCTCCGGCTCGGGCTGCACGATGTCGTGGCTGTCGGCGGAGATGCCCTGGCCGACCGCCTCCGCGTAGACACGGGCGCCACGCGCGGCGGCGTGCTCGGCGGACTCCAGGACCAGGACACCGGCGCCCTCGCCCATCACGAAGCCGTCGCGGTCCGTGTCGTAAGGACGCGAGGCGCCCTCGGGGTCGTCGTTGTTCTTGGACATCGCCATCATGTTGGCGAACGCGGCGATCGGCAGCGGGTGGATCGCCGCCTCCGTGCCGCCCGCGACGACCACGTCGGCGCGGCCGCTGCGGATCATCTCGATGGCGTAGCCGATGGCCTCCGCGCCCGAGGCGCAGGCGGAGACCGGCGTGTGGACGCCGGCACGGGCGTTCACGGCCAGACCCACGTTGGCCGAGGGGCTGTTGGGCATCAGCATGGGCACGGTGTGCGGGGAGACGCGGCGGACGCCCTTCTCCTTCAGCACGTCGTACTGGCCCAGCAGGGTGGTCACCCCGCCGATGCCGGAGGCGATGACGGCGCCCAGGCGCTCGGGCTCGACGGCCGCGCCCTCCTCGCCCGCCTTGCCGGTGTAACCGGCGTCGGCCCACGCCTCCTGGGCGGCGACCAGCGCGAACTGCGCCGAACGGTCCAGCCGGCGGGCCTGCGGACGGGGGATCACCTCGGTCGGCTCCACCGCGATCTGCGCGGCGATGCGGACGGACTGCTCGGCGGCCCACTCCTGGGTGAGCGGGCCGACACCGGAACGTCCGGCGACCAGGCCCTCCCAGGTAGAGGCCACGTCGCCACCCAGCGGTGTGGTTGCGCCGATACCGGTGACGACCACGGTGCGATTGGTCGGGCTCACGGGAACACTTCTCCAACGAGGTAGGAACAACGGCGCCACCGCACTGCCGCCGCAGCGGGTGCCTCTGCCGGGGAGGCGAGGCACCCCCCGCGGAGACGCTGCCGGGTGGCGGGGCCCAGCATCAGGGGCTGAGGGACGCTCAGCTCTGGTGCTTGAGGATGTAGTCGGCGGCGTCGCCCACCGTCTTGAGCGTCTTGACGTCCTCGTCCGGGATCTTCACGTCGAAGCGCTCCTCGGCGGCGACGACGACCTCGACCATGGACAGGGAGTCGACGTCCAGGTCGTCGGTGAAGGACTTGTCCAGCTGGACGTCCTCGGTGGGAATGCCGGCGATCTCGTTCACGATCTCGCCGAGACCCGCGACGATCTCTTCCTGCGTGGCGGCCATGTCGGGCGCTCCTTCGTAGAGGTATTTCTGAGGGTGTGGCGCTCTGTGTCCACATGTCCGTGCCGGACCCGATCGTCCGGCACGGAACGCCTAGGGGAGGGTAACGACCGTCGCGGCGTAGGCCAGGCCGGCACCGAAACCGATGACCAGGGCCAAGTCGCCGCTCTTCGCCTCGCCGGTCTCCATCAGCCGTTCCATGGCCAGCGGGATGGAGGCGGCCGAGGTGTTGCCGGTGGTGCGGACGTCCCGCGCGACGGTGACCGTCTCGGGCAGCTTGAGCGTCTTGAACAGCGAATCGATGATCCGCTCGTTGGCCTGGTGCGGGATGAACACGTCCAGCTCGTCCGGGGCGATGCCGGCCGCGTCCAGCGCCTGCTGGGCGACCTTGGCCATCTCGAAGACCGCCCAGCGGAAGACCGTCTGGCCCTCCTGCGTGATGGCGGGGAACTTCACCCGGCCGGCCGAGTCCAGCGGAAGCTCGTCGAGGTCGCCGACGCGGAAGCGGTTCCAGGAGACCGTCTGCTTGATCACGGAGGACTTGTCGCCCTCGGAGCCCCAGACCGTGGGGCCGATGCCCGGCTCGTCGGACGGGCCGACCACCACGGCGCCCGCGCCGTCGCCGAAGAGGAACGCGGTGGCCCGGTCCTCCAGGTCCGTCAGGTCGGACAGGCGCTCCACGCCGATCACGACCACGTACTCGGCGGAACCCTCCACGACCATGCCCTTGGCCAGCGTCAGCGCGTAGCCGAAGCCCGCGCAGCCGGCCGAGATGTCGAAGGCGGCGGCCCTGTCCGTCCCCAGCTTCGCGGCGATCTCGGTCGCCACGGCCGGCGTCTGCTCGAAGTGCGACACCGTCGAGACCACGACCGCGCCGACCTGCTCGGCGGCGATCCCGGCGGCGGCCAGCGCCTTGCCGGCCGCCTCCAGGGACATCGCCGAGACCGTCTCCTCGTCGTTCGCCCAGTGGCGGGTCTGGATGCCCGAGCGCGAGCGGATCCACTCGTCGGAGGAGTCGATCGTCTCGAGGATCACCTCGTTGGGCACGATCCGCGCGGGACGGTAACCGCCCACGCCCAGAATACGCGCGTACGGGGCGCCCTTGCTGGGCTTGATCTTCGACATGTTCGGTCGGCTCCTTCTGGGGCGTCAGGCGTGGTCGGCGATGAGCGCGCGGGCCGCGTCGAGGTGGTCGGGCGTCTTGAGGGCGAGCGTCTTGACGCCCGGCAGCGCGCGCTTGGCGATGCCCGTGAGGGTGCCGCCCGGGCACACCTCGACGAGCGCGGTCACGCCGAGCTCCTTGAAGGTCTCCATGCACAGGTCCCAGCGGACCGGGTTGGCGACCTGGCCGACCAGACGCTCCAGCACCTCGGCGCCGGAGGAGACCCGCGCGCCGTCCCGGTTGGAGACGTAGTCGATCTTCGGGTCGGCCGGCGCGAGGGCCTTGGCGGCCTCGGCGAGCCGGTCGACCGCGGGAGCCATGTGGTGCGTGTGGAACGCGCCGGCCACCTGGAGCGGCACCACGCGGCGCACGCCCTCGGGCATGTCCGCGACCAGCGCCTCGATCTGCTCGGCCGTGCCGGCCGCCACGATCTGGCCGGCGCCGTTCATGTTGGCCGGGGTCAGGCCCAGCTTCTCCAGGTGCGGGACCGTCACCTCCGGGTCGCCGCCGAGCAGCGCCGCCATGCCCGTCCGGGTGACGGCGGCCGCCTCGGCCATCGCCAGGCCACGGGTACGGACCAGCGACAGCGCGGCGGATTCCTCCAGCACGCCGGCGAAGACGGCGGCGGTGATCTCGCCGACACTGTGACCGGCCACGGCGACCGGAGCGACGTCGCCGAGCGCGGACGCGGACAGCAGACCGGCCGCGACCAGCAGCGGCTGCGCCACCGCGGTGTCACGGATGGCGTCCGCGTCGGCCTCGGTCCCGTAGTGGACGAGGTCGAGCCCGATCGCGTCGGACCACGCGGCGAGGCGGTCGGCGGCGCCGGGGAGTTCGAGCCAGGGAGTCAGGAAGCCGGGCGTCTGGGCGCCCTGGCCGGGAGCGACGAGTACGAGCACTCTCACACTCTCTCTTGGAGACGGCGACGGCCGCCCGTGGGGACAGGGACGAAGAACAGGAGGGCTAATTGTAGGACCTGGACAAAGGCTCAGCCGGGGTGATCGCCATCCTGGAGACGTCCCAGGACCAGCGCCACCCTCAGGGCGAACGCGGACCGGACGTCGGACGGCGACCACCCGGTGACGTCGGTCACACGTCGGAGCCGGTAGCGCACGGTGTTGGGGTGGACGAAGAGCATGCGCGCCGCGCCCTCCAGGCTGCTCGCCTGCTCCAGGTAGACGCTGAGCGTCTCCAGCAGCGCGGAGCCCGCCTCCTCCAGCGGTCTGTAGATCTCCTCCACCAGTTGCTCGCGCGCCATGGGATCGCCGGCGATCGCGCGCTCCGGCAGCAGGTCGTCCGCCAGCACCGGACGCGGGGCGTCCGGCCAGGCGGCGCAGGCCTTG
>NZ_JACADT010001360.1:0-1165 GCF_013421635.1 Streptomyces sp. UH6
ACCAGACCGGGGCGCAGGTCCGCCAGCTGCCGCGCCACCGCGTTCTCCTCGCCTGCTGAACGGCGCACTTCCGGCCTCCCGAACGGTCCGTCAGCCGACAGGGTCTTCGTGGAGGGCCGCGTCCGCGGGACCCGTGGTGAAGCGGGTGAAGCGGACCTGGAGCCCGGCGCGCTCGGGGGAGCAGCAGAACGGGCCGGCGGTGGCGGTCGCGCCGGGTTCCAGCGGCGCGAGGCGCACCATGCGCCAAGGGTGCTCCGGCGTCCGCGCCCGGACGGTCACCGCGTCACCCGCGCGGCTGGCCCGGACCGTGACGAGGTGGCCGTCCCAGTCGGGTACCGGGGACAGCGACCAGTCGGAACGGCCGTGGGTGACCACGGCGCCGAGGTGCGGCACGCCGTCGCTCATCTCCACCCCGGCCTTGATCCAGGTGTGCGGGTCGACGCGGATCATGAGGCCGGCCTGGTCGTACAGGGCGTCGAAGGCGGCCCGGAACGTCACCTCCACCGCGGAGCCGGCGGGGAAGCCGGTGAGCAGCGCGTGACCGTCGTCCCGGACGAAGCCGTAGCCGGTGGTCCGCCAGAAGTCGCTGCGCTCCCGGGCGGTGACGAGCAGGTCCGTGCCGTCGACGGCGGTGGCCGCGGGCGGATTGAGCCAGGCTGCGTCCTCCCAGGCGATGTCGTGCCGGTGGCCCATGTGTCGTCCTTACGCCGGTGGTGACGAGGTGCCGGAGGGGTGCCGGCCGCGGCCTCCCGCCCCGTGCCGGTCCTCGAGGGCCCGGGTGATCGGTGATCAGGCGATCGGGGGAGCAGGGACTCGGGCAAGATCCTTCAGGCTGGGGCGGTACTTGTCCAGGCCGACCCGTGGGGACGTCCCGCGCCGGTGCCCGGCGGCCACCCCGGCCCGCGGTGGCCGAGGCGCGGCCTCGCTACCGGTGGTCGTGGCGGAGATACTGACCGCGACCGCGCCGCCGAACGAACGGACCACCTGCGCAGATGCCCTCCATCGCGGACCTCGGCGAGAGCGCCGACGCCTATGCCTGCACTCCGCTCCTCAACTGCCTGCTGCGCGAGGTCGCACGGCCCGCGGACGGCCGGAACGACGACGGCGGCCCGGACGGAGTGTGCCCGGACGGAGTGTGCCGGGAGGACGGCGGCCTGGACGGAGC
>NZ_JACADT010001361.1:0-1161 GCF_013421635.1 Streptomyces sp. UH6
GGCGCGCCCGAACCGCCGACGATCGGCAGCGGCGCGGCGACGACGACCGCTCCGGTCACCGGGAGCCGGTCCAGCCGGCGCAGCTGGGTGAGCCCGTACTTGCCCGCTCCCAGGAGCATCGAGTGGCAGGGGTAGGGCGGGTCCAGTTCGCTCGCGTGGCCGGCGTCGGTGCCGACGGTCTCCACGCCCATGCCCAGGATGCCGGTCTCCTCGGCGAGGTAGCGGGCCGCGGCCGGGGTGAGCCCGGGGGTGCGGGGACCGTTCTCCCCGACGTTGGCGAACGCCTCCGGGTCGTCGGCGTACCGGGACCAGCCGGTGCGGTGGAGCAGCCAGCCGTTCTCCGGCAGCGGCCCGTGCTCCTCCTGCCAGGCCAGCAGGTCGGGGACGTCGAGCAGGTAGGAGGGGTCGGCCTCGGTCTGCGCGGTGCTGTCCACGACCACCGCGGGGCCGGCCAGCCGCTGGGCGGGCACCTGGGCGACGTCGTCCAGGTCCCTGCCGGTGATCCAGTGGTTGGGCGCGTCGAAGTGGGTGCCGGTGTGCTCACCGGTACGGAAGTTGTTCCAGTACCAGCCCGGACCCCGGTCGTCGAAGCGGCTGATCTCCTCCAGTTCGAAGCGGGCCGTCTGCCCGAACTGCTCCGGCAGTTGCAGGACCGGGGTCCCGGCGTGCAGGGGGGAGGTCAGGTCGACGACCTCGATCGTGCCCGAGGCCAGCTGTTCGGCCACCGCGGCCAGACCGGCCGCGGCACTGATGACGTCGCTCATGAGGGGTCCTTCCTGCTTCGGGGCGGGGGGGCGGTGCCGAGCATGGCACCCGGCGGGCACGTCCGTCGAAGACCCGCCGCGCCCGGTGGGCCGACCTCGCGCCGAACGGACAGCCACGGCGAGGACGTCCCCCCTGGGGTCGCCGCACGTGCCCACCTCGTGAAGACACCGGGCAGCCGTCCGCCTCCGCCGTGACCACCGCGACGCCGGTCGTCCACGCGGACAGCACCCGCCGGAAGGCGGCCGGGTCCGTCTGGACGGACACGCTGACAGGCACCATGCGGCACCTCCGGTGCAATCGGGGGAATCGGAGGGCTCATTGTGGGAGCGGGCCCGCGGGGAAGGCTGTCCACCGGGCGCGCCCGCTGTCCGTTCGGCGCGCTGATCCGCGGGCCGC
>NZ_JACADT010001362.1:0-1161 GCF_013421635.1 Streptomyces sp. UH6
CACCCATCCCGCGCTCGACGGCCGGCCGGTGGTCCGGCTCGTGCCGGGCGCGCTGGGTGAGGCCGAGGACCTCGCCATGGAGTTCCTCGGCCTGGAGCGGCAGCCGGGGACGCCGGAGGTGGGCACGGTCCGCCGCGAGACGCTGGGCTTCCCGGCCCGGGCGCTGGTCGACGACCCGGCCAACGGGCACCACGCCCTGGCACTGGTCAAGGACGTCGAGCGGCTGGCCCGGCAGGCCAAGGGGCTGCCCGGCGTCGCCAAGGGCGGCTTCGAGCACCTCGGCGAGCGGCTGGCGAGGTCGGTGCCGCACTTCCTGCCGCCCTTCTACGAACAGGCGGCCCGGATCTACCTGGAGCACGGGCACCGGTCGTTCGCGGCGACCTTCTTCGCCCGGGCGCGTGAGGCGGAGCGGGTGCACGCCCTGGCGGTGGACGAGGAGCAGCAGCGGGCCGCCTTCCTGGAGTTCGCGTTCGCCGGGGCGCTGTCCGTCAAGGCACTGCGGGAGTACGCCGGGGACGTCGCCCGGCGGCTCGATCCGGCGGCGGCCTGGGAGCAGTTCCGGCGGCTGACCGTGGAGCGGTGCGCGGCGGGGCTGCCGCCGTACACGGCGATGCCTCGGGACGTGCGTGCCATGATCCGGGCGTCCGGTCTGCCGAGGACGGCCGAGGAGTGCCGGCTGCTGGCCGCCGTGGTGGCCTCGCCCGCCGCGGAGCGGGCCTCGGGGGCCTTCTGGAAGGCCTTCCTGCCCTCGCTCCAGGTCCTCGCGGCCGAACAGCCCCGGGTGCGGGTCAGGTTGCTGGAGATCATGCCGCGGGCTCTGGGACTCGGGGCGCAGGACGACGAGTTCTGGCTCTCGCTGCTGGCCGGGACCGGGGCGGACCGGCTGCTCACGGGTGAGGACGAGGCGTCCGGGGAGGTCGACGCGGCGGACTGGCTGGCCCGTTGGGCCCGCCATCGCAAGAACCGCGGTTTCGCTCCCGGCCGTTGCCCCGCCACGCTCGCCCTGGCGGCGCGGATGGCTCCCCGGCTGCGGGCCGGGGGGCGGACGGTGGACCTGTTCACCGGGCGCTGGGAGCTGGGCGCGGACCTGGACCTCCTGGACCTCTGCCTGGCGGAGGGGGTCCCCCTGGCCGTGCCGGGCCCGGACGCCGACGTGCGCCT
>NZ_JACADT010001363.1:0-1159 GCF_013421635.1 Streptomyces sp. UH6
GCGGCGCACCACCTCGGCGCGCGGGGCGGGGTCCCGGGGTGCGGCGACCTCGACGGTGAGGCCGAACCGGTCGAGGAGCTGCGGACGGAGTTCGCCCTCCTCGGGGTTCATGGTGCCGACCAGCAGGAACCGGGCGGCGTGCTCCATGGAGAACCCGTCGCGTTCCACGGTGACCCGGCCGGTGGCCGCCGCGTCGAGGAGCAGGTCGACGAGGTGGTCGGGGAGGAGGTTGACCTCGTCGGCGTAGAGGATGCCGCGGTGGGCGCGGGCCAGCAGACCGGGCTCGTAGGCCACCTTGCCGTGGGAGAGGGCCTGTTCGAGGTGGAGGGAGCCGAGGACGCGGTCCTCGGTGGCGCCGACGGGGAGCTCGACGAGGCGGACCGGGCGGCTCTCCACGGGCGTGCCGGGCTCGAACGGCCCGTCCGGGGAGGGGTCGTCGGGGTCGGCGGGGTCGGTGGAGAAGCGGTCCGCGGGGCGGACGTCCACCGGCGGCAGCAGGGCGGCCAGCGCACGGGCGGCGGTGGACTTGGCGGTGCCCTTCTCGCCGCGGACGAGGACGCCGCCGATCTCCGGCGCGATGCCGGTGAGGACCAGGGAGAGGCCGAGGTCGTCGAGGTCGCCGGCGTCGCAGCCGACGATCGCGGAAAAGGGGTAGTGCGAACGCACCAATGGCATGTGAGGCTCCCGCTCGTTTCGCCATCCGTAAGGGGCGGGCGCGAGGCCGGTCTTCGGACTTGCCGAGTCCTCGTGAGCGAGGCTCGGTTCACCGCAGCGGGCCTGTGCCGGAATCTCACCGGGCTTCCCAGATTCTCCCCGCGGGCCGTCCTCACCGTTTCCGATGGCTGGGCCGTGGGGGCACCTCGTGCCTGTGATCGACCACGATAGCGTCATGGGTATGACGATCGGCACGCCCCCTCCCCCCGTTCCCCTCCTCCCGGATCCCCGGATCACCGTCGTCGGCGTCACCGCCGACGGCTGGCCCTCGCTGCCCGGGCGGCTGCGGCGGACGGTGCTGGAGGCGGAGGTGGTGCTGGGCGGGCGACGGCACCTGGCGATGCTGCCGGAGGCGCCGGGGCAGCGCCGTGAGGTGTGGCCCTCGCCGCTCCGGCAGGGGCTGCCGGGTCTGCTGGCCTCCCTCGGCGGGGCCCGGACCGTGGCA
>NZ_JACADT010001364.1:0-1153 GCF_013421635.1 Streptomyces sp. UH6
TCGCCATCCTGCTGGTCCCGGTCGCCTTCGCGGTGGAGCGGCTGATCAAGCGGGACGCCCTGCGGATCGCCGACGGCGTGCTGGCCGCGGTGCTGGCGCACGGCGTCACCCTCGCCACCGACCTGTGGGTCGCGCGCGCCGCCCCGGACGCCATCCAGGACGCCCTCACCCAGCTCGCGCCCGGCGGCAGCGGCGCCACCGCGGCGCTCACCGACCCGGTGCACGGCTACCTCGCGCCGGTGATCGCGTTCATGACCGCCGTGGGCCTGTCCCGAAGACCGCGGTGGCGGACCGTCCTGTGGATGGTGCTGGTCCTCGACGCCTTCTCCATGCTGGTCAGCGGCTACACCACCCCGTTCTCCATCGTCCTGACCATCCTGATCGGCTGGAGCGTCGCCTACGGCACCCTCTACGCCGTCGGGTCGCCCAACGTCCGGCCCACCGGGCGGACCCTGATGGCCGGACTGCGGCACGTGGGCTTCCGCCCGGCGTCGGCCCGCCAGGAGACGGAGTCCGGCGAGAGCCACGAGAGCGACCGCGGCCGCCGCTACTTCGTCACCCTGGAGGACGGCCGCCCCCTCGACGTCACGGTGGTCGACCGCGAGCAGCAGGCGCAGGCCTTCTACTACCGGGTGTGGCGCAACCTCACGCTGCGCGGCTCGGCCACCCGCCGCAGTCTCCAGTCGCTGCGCCAGGCGCTGGAGCAGGAGGCCCTGCTGGCCTACGCCGCCATCGCGGCCGGCGCCAACGCCCCCAAGCTGATCGCCACCGCCGAGCTGGGCCCGGACGCCGTGATGCTGGTCTACGAGCACACCGGCGGCCGTCCGCTGGACCAGCTGGACGACGCGGAGATCACCGACGAGCTGCTGCGGGACACCTGGCGACAGGTGAAGGCCCTCCAGTCGCGGCGGCTCGCCCACCGCAGGCTGGCGGGCGACGCCATCCTGGTGGATCGTTCGGGCGGGGTCATCCTTTCGGACCTGCGCGGCGGCGAGATCGCCGCCGGCGACCTGCTGCTGCGGATGGACATCGCCCAGCTGCTCACCACGCTCGGCCTGCGGGTCGGCGCCGAGCGCGCGGTGGCCGCCGCGGTGGAGGTGCTGGGACCGGACGCGGTCGCCGACTGCCTGCCCCTGCTCCAGCCCATCGCGCT
>NZ_JACADT010001365.1:0-1151 GCF_013421635.1 Streptomyces sp. UH6
GATCCCCGCATGCCCGCGGCCGCGTGGCCGCAGGCGGTGCAGCACGACCAGCGGCAGCCGGTCAACCCCGGTGCGGCGCCGCTGGGTTACCAGGCCGCGGTGGAGCTGTCGTCCGACCGGCTGCTCAACAACAAGAGGCAGCGCACCAAGAGCGCCCGTCCCACGGCCGCGCCCTCGCGTTTCCGGATCGGCGGCAAGAAGGAGGAGGCCGAACGGCAGCGCAAGCTCGATCTCATCCGTACTCCGGTGCTCTCCTGCTACCGGATCGCGGTGATCAGCCTCAAGGGCGGCGTCGGCAAGACGACCACCACCACCGCGCTGGGCTCCACGCTGGCCACCGAGCGGCAGGACAAGATCCTCGCGATCGACGCCAACCCGGACGCCGGCACGCTCGGCCGCCGCGTGCGCCGTGAGACCGGGGCGACCATCCGCGACCTGGTGCAGGCGATCCCGTACCTCAACTCCTACATGGACATCCGCCGCTTCACCTCGCAGGCGCCCTCCGGCCTGGAGATCATCGCCAACGACGTGGACCCCGCGGTCTCCACCACCTTCAACGACGAGGACTACCGGCGGGCCATCGACGTGCTGGGCCGCCAGTACCCGATCATCCTCACCGACTCCGGCACGGGTCTGCTCTACAGCGCCATGCGGGGTGTGCTGGACCTGGCCGACCAGCTGATCATCATCTCCACGCCGTCGGTGGACGGGGCGAGCAGTGCCAGCACCACGCTGGACTGGCTCTCCGCGCACGGCTACGCGGACCTGGTGCAGCGTTCCCTGACGGTGATCTCCGGCGTCCGCGAGACCGGCAAGATGATCAAGGTGGAGGACATCGTCAGCCACTTCGAGACCCGCTGCCGTGCCGTCGTGGTGGTGCCGTTCGACGAGCACCTGGCGGCGGGCGCGGAGGTCGACCTCGACATGATGCGGCCGAAGGTGCGGGAGTCGTACTTCAACCTGGCGGCGCTGGTGGCCGAGGACTTCGTGCGGCACCAGCAGGCGCACGGGCTGTGGACGTCGGACGGCAACCCGCCGCCGGTGGCCGCGCCGCCGATGCCGGGGCAGGGGCAGGGGGCGCCGGGCCATTACGGGTACCCGGCTCAGCCGGCCGGGCCGTACGGCCAGGTCCCGCAGCAGCCGCAACCGCA
>NZ_JACADT010001366.1:0-1149 GCF_013421635.1 Streptomyces sp. UH6
AGTACCTGCCGGCGACCACGGTCACGCGGTGGCCGCCCAGCACCCGCGCGAACTCCTCGACGAAGCCGCCGTCCAGCCGGGGCCAGTCCCGGAACGTGAAGCCCAGGCAGGCGAAGGCGAAGTAGTCCCCCTCCCACCCCCAGGCGGGCAGGTCGGCGTCCAGGCCGCAGAGCCGGCAGGCGAGCGGGGCCCGGCCGGTGTCGTGCCACGTGTCGATGGCCTCCTCGACGAGCTCCCACGCCGCCTGCTCCGGGTCCCGGCCGATCCCGTTCAGCATCAGGTGGCCGGCGCAGTGCGGGCAGACGGCGTACGACGGGTCACGCAGGGGGCCGCCGTCGAAGACGGCCCGCAGGGGCACGATCTCCAGCTCGCCGGAGGGCTCCCGGTCCGCCGGGCCGACCGCCCGGTACCAGCGCTCCCCCGGCGGGTGGCCCGGTCCGTCCCGGACGATTCCCTCCGCGACCAGCCACGTCAGGCCCCGGGCCGCGAGTCCGGCGGCGTCCTCCACCGTGGCGTCCAGGTCGGCGACTGTCTCGTAGCGGTACCCCATGAGGGCCGACAGTAGAGGCCCGCACTGACTCCGGGTGCCCGCACCCTTGCGGTCACCTATCGTTTTTCGATAAGTTCCCATCGTTCCTCGATTGACTGAAAGGGAGGGGCGATGGGAAAGCTGGCCGTGCTCGCCCTGCGGGCCGTCATCGCCGCACTGCTCGCGGGATCGCTGTTCATCCAGGCCGTGATGCTGCCGTTGATCTTCATGGACATGCAGCGCGAGGCCGGAAACGTCGCGCAGGTGCGGGTGCCGTTCGTGGTGATCGTGTTCCTGGGGGTCGTCGCCGCCCAGGTGGTGCTGGTGTCCGTCTGGCGACTGGTGACGATGGCGCGGCGCGGGACGGTGTTCTCGCACGCCGCGTTCCGCCACGTCGACCTGATCACCGGCGGATTCGCCGCGGCGGCCGTGCTGATCTGGGTCTTCGGCGTGTTCCTGGCCTCGCTGAACTCCGGAGGGCCGGAGGAGGACCAGGTCGCGCCGGGCGTCGTGCTGCTGGTGGGCGGGGCCGGGCTGGCCGTGTTCGGTGTCGCGCTCGTCGTCCTGGTCCTGCGGACGCTGCTCGCCCAGGCCGTGGACCGGGACGTCGAGGCGTCACG
>NZ_JACADT010001367.1:0-1149 GCF_013421635.1 Streptomyces sp. UH6
GGAGGCCGCGGAACGCCAGCCCGGCGTCGTGCGCGAGGGGCGCGAAGGCCTCGGTGGCGGCGAGGGTGACGTCGTACCCGGCCCGGCGCAGTGCGGCGCCCAGCCCCGTGTAGGGCGCGACGTCGCCCCGCGATCCGGCCGCGGCGATCAGGATCCTCATCGGCTCTCCTCGACGGACTTCATCGGTTCTCCCCGACGGACATCAGCGGTCCTCCTCGGCGTCGATACGGCCGCCCGTGTGACGGGCCGCGTTGGCGTGGACGGCCCTGCACGTGTAGGCGGCCAGCCCCGGGCGTTGCTGCGACGGCGGCACGACCAGGGCGAACGCGCGCGGGTCGGTGACGAAGTCGTCCGCGATGCGCCGGTGCATGTCGGGCGGGCAGGTGGTGAACCAGCGGGAGACGTGCAGGCGGTGCTCCTCGGCGAGGTCCATGGCCCGCTCGCCGTCGCTCGGTTCCCCCTCGTCGAAGGCCGCGAGCAGCTCCGCGCGCCAGGCGGTGGCCTCGCCCATCAGGCGGCGCCAGTCCTCCTTGGTGTGGGCGGTCGCGCGCGCCATCGCCTCGCGCTGCCCTCGCGAGTGCGCCCACTTCAGCTCCGCCTCGGTGGCGTAGCTCAGGTCGAAGGTGATCTCGCCGAAGACCTCGAAGCGTTCCTGAGGAGTCAGGGGGACCCCGGTCCCCTGGACCTCTATCGCCCGTTCCGCCACCTCGGCCAGCCGTTGCAGCCGGGCGATCTCCTCGCTCAACTGCCGTTGCCGGGCCCGGAGCCGCTCCACGGGATTCGCCTGCGGATCCTCGAGGATCGAGGCGATCTCGTCGAGCGGGAAGCCGAGTTCGCGGTAGAAGAGGATCTGCTGGAGACGGACCAGGTCGGCCTCGCCGTAGAGCCGGTAGCCGGCGCGGCTGCGGTCACCGGGCGAGAGCAGCCCCGTCCTGTCGTAGTGGTGCAGCGTGCGCACCGTCACCCCGGCGAAGGCCGAGACCTGCCCCACGGAGTAGCTCATCCGCCTGCCCTTTCGTTCAGGACCCAGCCTGAAGCCTGACGTGAGGTGAGGGTCAACCCGGGGCCCGCCCGGTTCCGTGGGCGGGGCCGGGCGCGTCCCTCCCTCGACGTACCCGCGCCCGGCCACCGCACGGACGGGCCGGACGG
>NZ_JACADT010001368.1:0-1146 GCF_013421635.1 Streptomyces sp. UH6
CGCGCAGGCCTGCGCCGACGCCGGGCTGGTCTTCCTGGGCCCGCCCGCCTCGGCGATCGACCTGATGGGCGACAAGATCCGCGCCAAGGAGACGGTCCGCGCGGCCGGCGTCCCGGTGGTGCCGGGCTCCAGCGGCAGCGGTCTGACCGACGCCGAGCTGGTCGCGGCGGCCCGGGAGATCGGCATGCCGGTGCTGCTCAAGCCCAGCGCGGGCGGCGGCGGCAAGGGCATGCGCCTGGTCCGCGAGCAGTCCGCGCTGGCCGAGGAGATCGCCGCGGCCCGCCGTGAGGCCCGGTCCTCGTTCGGCGACGACACGCTGCTGGTGGAGCGCTGGATCGACCGTCCCCGGCACATCGAGATCCAGGTGCTGGCCGACACCCACGGCAACGTCGTGCACCTGGGCGAGCGCGAGTGCTCGCTCCAGCGTCGCCACCAGAAGATCGTCGAGGAGGCGCCCAGCGTCCTGCTGGACGAGCGGACCCGGGCGTCGATGGGTGAGGCGGCCGTCCAGGCGGCCCGCTCCTGCGGCTACGTCGGTGCGGGGACGGTGGAGTTCATCGTCCCCGGTGGCGACCCCTCCTCCTACTACTTCATGGAGATGAACACCCGCCTCCAGGTGGAGCATCCGGTGACGGAGCTGGTCACCGGCCTGGACCTGGTCGAGTGGCAGCTGCGGGTGGCCGCCGGCGAGCCGCTGCCGTTCGCGCAGGAGGACGTCACCCTCACCGGCCACGCCGTGGAGGCCCGGATCTGCGCCGAGACCGTGTCCGTGAAGGAGGGCTCCCGCGGCTTCCTCCCGTCCGGTGGCCGGGTACTCGCCCTGCGCGAGCCCTCCGGCCCGGGCGTGCGCACCGACTCCGGGCTGGCCGAGGGTTCCGAGGTGGGCAGCCTCTACGACCCGATGCTGGCCAAGGTGATCGCGCACGGCCCGGACCGGGCCACCGCGCTGCGCCGGCTGCGCGCCGCCCTCGCCGACACGGTCGTGCTGGGTGTGCCCACCAACGCCGGGTTCCTGCGCCGTCTGCTGGCCCACCCCGACGTGGTGTCGGGCGAGATGGACACCGGGCTGGTGGAGCGCGAGGCCGAGTCGCTGGTCCCGGAGGGGGTGCCGGCGGAGGTCTACGAGGCGGCGGCCGCCGTCCGGCT
>NZ_JACADT010001369.1:0-1145 GCF_013421635.1 Streptomyces sp. UH6
CCGGCTTCACATGGGCACAGGACGGCGGGCCGGCGACGGCGGTTGCCGCCACCGGCCCGATTCACCCGGCGGGAGGGCGTACGGGGCGTGAGATTGACGCCCTGTCTCCCTGCGGGCCCGCCCGCGGGCCTTCCTGCGGGGCGGGTCAGCGGGCGGCGCGCCAGAGCTCGCGGGCCAGCAGGCCGGTGTCCGGCTGGTCGGTGAAGACGCCGTCGATGCCGGTGTCGAAGTAGGCGGCGAAGGCGCCGAACGCGTCGCCGTAGGCGTCGGGGTCGGTGCCGCGGCGGAAGTCGGCGGGCAGGAACGGGTTCTCGTTGCGCATCGTGTACGGGTGGAGGACCAGACCCGCCCCGTGCGCGTCGGCGACCAGGGTGGTCGGCGAGGTCAGGTTGCCCGCGGCGTCGCGCGGGACGACCAGGTCGAGGGTGGGGCCGATGCCGTCGGCGAAGGAGGCGATCCAGGCGAGGCCCTGCGGGGTGATCAGGTCGGAGACCTTGCGGGGGTCGCCCTGCCGCTGGAAGTCCCAGGGGCGGCTGCCGGCCGAGGAGAGCAGGACGGCGAGCGGGTTGTCGACCAGTTCCCGCATCCGCTGCACGCTCGTCGGCTCGAAGGACTGGAGGAGCACCGGCGAGGTGCGGCGGTCCTTGCCGTGCCGCCGGAGCAGCTTGGCGAGGCGCTCCTCCAGGGGCAGGCCCTGCTCGCGGAAGTAGGTGGGGTGCTTGAGCTCCGGGTAGACGAAGACCTGCTTGCCGCGCCTGCGGGTCTGCTCGTCCTGCCAGCGGAGCACCTCCTCGAAGGTGGGGATCCGCCAGACGCCGTCGTAGAGCGTGTTGTGCGGGCGGTTGGCCGGGATCCGCTCCGTGGCGCGCAGGGTCTTCAGCTCGGCCAGCGTGAAGTCCTCGGCGAACCAGCCGGTGGTGGGGACGCCGTCGAGCGTCTTGGTGGTGCGGCGGGAGGCGAACTCGGGGCGGTCGGCGACGTCGGTCGTGCCGCCGATCTCGGGCTCGTGGCGGCAGACCAGGTGGCCGTCCCCGGTGATCACCAGGTCGCCTGCCTCGACGACGTCCGCGCCGAGGTCCAGGGCGAGGTCGTACGCGCCGAAGGTGTGCTCCGGGCGGTGGCCGCTGGCGCCGCGGTGGGCGATC
>NZ_JACADT010000137.1:0-9034 GCF_013421635.1 Streptomyces sp. UH6
CGGACCAGGCCCGGGGGGAGGAGGTCGAACCCGTCGAAGAAGGCGGCGATCCGTTCCGGGGACCGCAGGTGGTAGGTGTGGACGGACCGGCTGTTGTAGGCGGCGACGGCCTCGTTGAGGGCGTCGCCGGTGTCGGTGCCGTCGGTGAGGGCGAGGTGGCTGCCCGCCGGCAGCGCCTCGGTCAGGGTGCGGACGAGGGACCAGGGGTCGTCCTCGTCGGGGATCTGCCCCATGACGCCGAAGAGCATCAGGCCCACCGGGCGGGTGAGGTCCAGGGTCTCGGCGGCCCGGGCGAGGATGCCCTCGGGGTCGCGGACGTCCGCGTCGAGGTAGGCGCAGCTCCCCTCGGGCGTCGAGGTGAGGAGTCTTTCGGCGTGCCGCAGGACCAGCGGGTCGTGGTCGACGTAGACGATCCGGCTGTCAGGGGCGGCGCGCTGGGCGACCTGGTGGGTGTTGTCGGCGGTGGGCAGCCCGGTGCCGATGTCGAGGAACTGGCGGAGGCCGGCCTCCTCGGCGAGGAACCGCACGGCACGGCGCAGGAAGAGGCGCTGGTGCCGGGCCACGGCCGCGAAATCGGGGAAGTGCTCGAGGACGGCCCGGCCGGCGGCCCGGTCGGCGGGGGTGTTGTCCTCTCCGCCGAGCAGGTAGTTCCACACGCGTGCGGAGTGCGGCTTGCCGGCGTCGGGTATGCCGCCGTCCGGAGCCTGATCGATTGCGTCCATGCCCGAAGCCTCACACGGGCCCCGGGACCACCGCCGGAGTTCCGGTCAGTTCGGCCGGGCGGGATGCGACCGGGTCTCCAGCAGGGCCCGCAGCCGGTCCCCCGAGCCCTCCTTGGGCAGCACCGCCAGGCACGGCTGGTCCCGGTCCGCGCCGATCAGGAGGAAGAGCCGGGGCGTCTCCAGGTGGCGGGCGATCTCCGGCCACGCGAACCGGCGCTGCTCGCCGCCGGCGGTGACGCGCACGCCGGTCGGGTCGATGCGGACCCGCTGTCCCCCGCCCTCCGCGGCCCTGGCCGCGGCCCGGCCGGCCTGCGCCCGGGGCAGGAAGACCAGGGCGAAGAACAGGTAGGCGGCGCCCATCAGTAGGGACAGCACGGTGACCGAGCCGCCGCGGATGCCCACCGCCATCACCGCGACGGTCAGCACGAGGGTGACGGCGAGCCGGCGGCGGCCCGCCCGGGTGGAGCGGGCGTGGGCGCGGTGCGCCTCGCGGAAGTCGCGCGCGGTCGGGGTGTACCGGAGATCCATGCGGTCCGTCCGGTTGTTCTGGTGCCGGCTGTCGGTGGTCACGTGCGTTCGGCTGCCTGTTCTGTCGTGGGGGCCGGCGGTGGGACGCCGACCGGAGGACCGGTGGAGTGAGACATGCCCGCCCGAGGGAACAAAAGGGGCAGTGGTGACCCGCTCTCTCCTAGTGTGCCCGTGTGAGCGAGTCCAACCCCCCCACGCCGCCCGTCGCGCCCGGGCCCGCACGACGGCTCGACCGGCTCTCGGTGACCGGCCGGGCGACCCTGGCGGGTGCCGTGGCGGCCGGTGCGCTGATCCTCGCCATCGTGTTCGGCAGCAGACTGCTGCGCGACTTCGACTCGGCGCTGCTGCCCTACGCGGCCGCCTCGGTCTTCCTCGTCTTCGGGCTGGTCCACCGGTACACGGTGTGGGTGTCCGCGCCCGCCGCCCGCCGCCTGTTCAAGCAGGGCTGGCGGTCCTTCTTCTCGGTGGAGAACTTCCGCCGCGCGCCCACCGCGGTGCCCCGCATGATCGCCACCTATCTGGGCTTCCAGAAGTTCCTGGGCGCGCGCTCGCACGGCCGGTGGGCCGCCCACCAGCTGATCTTCTGGGGCTGCCTGCTGGCCGCGGTGATCACCTTCCCGCTGACCTGGGGCTGGTTCACCTTCACCTCCCCCACCGGTCCCGGTCCGCAGTACGAGTGGCGGATGTGGGGCGTGAAGCTGCTGACCTTCGACTCGCTGAGCTTCTTCGGCTGGCTGCTCTTCCACGGCCTGGACATCGCCGCCGTCCTGGTGATCGCGGGGGCCTCGTACTTCCTGTGGCGGCGGATGCGCGACCGGGGGGCGATGACGGGGCAGCGGTTCGCGTACGACCTGCTCCCCCTGATCGCCCTGGTGGTGATCTCGGTGACGGGGCTGCTGCTCACCTTCTCCGCGATCTTCCTGCACGGCCAGGGCTACGAGTTCCTGATGGTGCTGCACATGATCTCGGTGGTGTTCACCTTGATCTACCTGCCGTTCGGCAAGTTCTTCCACATCGCCCAGCGCCCGGCGGCCGTGGGGATGCAGCTGTTCAAGTACACGGCCCGGCAGGGCGAGAAGGTCTTCGCCTGCCGCCGGTGCGGCATGACGGTGGACACCGACGCCTATGTGGAGAACCTCCGCGGCACCATGCGCGACCTGCGGCTCGACTTCGACGAGTGGGCCGAGTACTGCCCCCGGTGCAAGCGGGTCCTGCGGGGGTCCGCCTATCTCGAGAACGTCAAGAAGGGCTACAAGTGAACCGGCCGACCATTCCGCTCGACCCCACGTCGGCGCCGCCGGGGGCACAGTCGTTCCGCGACGCGGGCGGCATCCCCGCCGACCGCTGGCACGCGGACCAGCGGGGCGAGACGCTGGTCCCCACCCACTGCTGCTTCTGCGGGGTGCAGTGCGGCATGTACCTGCGCGTCAACGAGGCGGGCAAGGTGTTCGGCATGGAGCCCCGCAACCACGACATCAACCGGATGCGGCTGTGCCCCAAGGGCGTCAACGCCTACCAGCAGATCAACCATCCGGAGCGGCTGACCGCGCCGCTGGTGCGCGGCTCCCGCGACGAGCCGTTCCGCGAGGTGAGCTGGGAGGAGGCCCTGGACTTCACCGCGGCCGAGATGCGGCGGATCCAGGAGAGCCACGGCCGGGACGCCTTCGGGATGCTGGGCGGGGCGAGTCTGTTCACGGAGAAGACGTACCTGGTCGGGAAGTTCGCCCGGGTGGCGCTGAGGACCCGGCACCTGGACTACAACGGACGGCTCTGCATGGTGTCGGCGGCGGCCGCCAACAAGGCGGTCTTCGGCGTCGACCGGGCCGGCAACCCGTTCTCCGACATGCTGGTGACGGACTGCCTGCTGGTGGCGGGCGGCAACATCGGCGAGTGCTTCCCGGTCCTGACCCAGTACGTGTGGGGCGGACGGGACCGCGGGGCGAAGCTGATCATCGTGGATCCGCGGGAGACGGCCATCGCCCGGACGGCGGACATCCACGTGGCGCTGCGGCCGGGCACCGATTCCGCGTTCTTCAACGCGGTGCTCCACGTGGTGATCGAGGAGGGTCTGGTCGACGAGGAGTTCGTCGCCGCGTACGCCACCGGCTGGGACGACGTGGTGCGCTGCGTGCGCGAGTACCCGCCGTCGCGGGCGGCGGAGATCTGCGGGATCCCCGAGTCCCAGGTGTACGAGGTGGCGCGCATGTTCGCCGGCGCCGGGAACGCGATGGCCTGTCACGCCCGGGGCATCGAGCACCAGACGCAGGGCGTGGAGAACTGCCTGAGCGTGGTCAACCTGATCGTGGCCACCGGCAACGTGGGCCGGCCGGGCGCCGGGTACGGCACGCTGACCGGGCAGGGCAACGGCCAGGGCGGCCGGGAGCACGGCCAGAAGTCCGACATGCTGCCGGGCGGCCGGGACCTGAAGAACCCGGAGCACCGCCGGCAGATCTGCGAGATCTGGGGCATCGACGAGGCCGACCTGCCGGGTGTGGGCACGTCGATGATGGAGATGGTCTGGCAGATGCAGCGCGGGGAGATCCGCGGGCTGCTGGGCGTGTGCAACAACCCGCTCGTCTCGCTCCCCAACCACCGTGTGGTCAAGGACGGGTACGACCGGCTGGAGTTCCACGTCCAGCTGGACTTCTTCCTCTCCGAGACGGCCGCCAACGCCCATGTGGTGCTGCCGGTGACCGTCTGGGCCGAGGACGAGGGGGTGACGGCGAACGCCGAGGCCCGGGTCGTCAAGCACAACAAGGCGCAGGACCCGCCGCCGGGGGTGCGCACCGACACCTGGGTGCTGTGCGAGCTGGCGCGGCGGCTGGGGGCCGGGGACAAGTTCGCCTTCGGCGGGTCGCGGGACGTCTTCGAGGAGCTGCGGGTGGCGACGGCGGGGGCGCTGGTCGACTACTCGGGCATCACCTACGAGCGGCTGGAGGAGACCGGCGGCATCTGCTGGCCGTGCCCCTCGACCGACCATCCCGGCACGCCCCGGCTCTTCGAGGACCTGCGCACCTACCACCCCGACGGCAAGATGCACCTGCAGACCGTGGAGTGGCATCCGCCCGCGGACGTCCACACCGCCGAGTACCCGCTGACGCTGACCACCGGCCGCACCGTGGCGCACTTCCTGTCGGGCACCCAGACGCGCCGGCTGGGCGGTCTGGTGGAGCAGACACCGCGGCCGTGGGTGGAGATCCATCCCTCGCAGGGCTTCCGCAACGGAGATCCGGTGCGGGTGGTGACCCGGCGCGGCAGCGTGGTCCTCCCGGCGCTGGTGACCGAGGCGATCCGGCCGGACACGGTGTTCGTCCCCTACCACTGGCCCGCGCCCACGGCGGCCAACGTGCTCACCGTGGACGCGCTCGATCCCAGGTCGCGGATCCCCGAGTACAAGGTGGCCGCGGCCAGGCTGGAGCTCGCGGAGCACGTCGACGAGGTGCCGGTTCCGCCGGTCCCGCCCGGCCGGGCCCCCTACGAGGAGGTCCAGGCCGCCCTGTCCGACCCGTTGCCGCCGTCCGCGTCGCAGGGTCGCGGTACCGCGGAGAGGAGCTGACGTCCGTCATGATGGGCCGCACCATCTTCATCGATCCGGGGCGCTGCATCGGCTGCCAGGCCTGCGTCTCGGCCTGCCGCGAGTGCGACTCGCACCGCGGCAAGTCCCTGATCCATCTGGACTACCCGCAGGAGGGGCAGTCGGTGGCCGCGCTGCCCACGGTCTGCATGCACTGCGAGGACCCGGTGGCGCCGTGCGCGGAGGTCTGTCCGGCCGACGCGATCCTGGTGACGGCCGACGGTGTGGTGCAGGAGGCCGACACCACCCGGTGCATCGGCTGCGCGAACTGCGTCAACGCCTGTCCGTTCGGCGTGCCCAAGATCGATGTGACGGCGAAGCTGCAGTTCAAGTGCAACCTCTGCTACGACCGCACTTCGTTCGGTCTGGCGCCGATGTGCGCGACGGTCTGCCCGACGGGCGCCCTGTTCTACGGGACGGTGGAGGAACTGCGCGAGGAGCGGCCGGGCGTGCAGGTGGTGGACGAGTTCACCTTCGGGCGGAGCACCGTGCGCACGGGGGTGGCCATGGTGGTTCCGGCCGAGCGGGCCCGCTGGCCGGTGCCGGGCGGGCTTCCGGTGGTCGAGGTGAACGGGGTGGACGTGCGATGAGCGTGACCCGGCACGAGCCCGGACCCGAGCCGGGCGGGGGCCCCGGCGGGGGTCCCGGCGCGGACGGCGGTCCGCGGGCGTACGCGGAGCGGGAGCACGACGCGGCGCAGGAGTCGATGCGGGACCGGATCACGGCGCACTCGCTGACCACCCGGCGGGACTGCCTGCGGCTGGTGGCGACGGTCTCGGGCGGTCTGGCGGCCGGCGGGGTGGCGGTGGCGGCGGGGGTGCTGCACCGGCACGGGGACAGCGGGAACGCGCAGCCTCCCCGGGTGCGGATCGCGGACCGGCTCGAGCCCGGGCGGTCGGTGGCGTTCCGCTACCCGGAGGACGAGGACCGGGCGGTGGCGGTCCGGCTGGGCGACGGCACGCTGGTGGGTTACTCGGCGGTGTGCACGCATCTCGCCTGCGGCGTGATGTGGCGGGCCGACCGGGGCGACGAGGGCGAGCTGTACTGCCCGTGCCACGAGGGCGTGTTCGACGTCCGTACCGGCGAGGTGACGGCGGGGCCGCCGCCCCGGCCGCTCCCCAGGGTGTACCTGACCGAGGAGGAGGACGGCAGCGTGTGGGCGTTCGCGACGGCCCGGTCGGGCGAGAACGTGACCGACGCGCTGTGCCGGCAGTTCCAGCAGCCCGACCTGCGGAGGCAGTTGGGGTGCCCGGAGGAGGGTGAGGACGGGTGAGCGAGGACGCTTCCAGGCGCCGGTCGATCGGCTTCGGCCAGGAGGGGTACCGGCCGGGCAGCTCCCGGCCGTGGCTGAACCGTCCGCTGGACGAGCGGTACCCGCAGATCCGGCCGACCAGTGGGTACGGCGACGGGCGGATCCGGCACACGGGGCCGGGGCCGGGTGCGGGTACCGAGCAGGAGCCGGAGCGGGCGTCGAAGCTGTCGGCGCGTCTGGTGCTCGCCTTCACCGTGCTGGCCGGTCAGCTGTGGGCGCTGACGGTGGTGGTCGACACCTGGATGTCCGGGCAGGTGTCGACCGCCTGGTGGTGCGCCGCATTCCTGGTGCTGTCGTTCCTGGTGGTGCTCGGACTGTGGTGGCTCGACCCGGAGGACCGCTGACCGGAGGACCGCTGACCGGAGGACCGCTGAGAGGCGGGTCCGGCCGCCGTCCGGAGTAGTCCGCCGGGCGGGGCCAAGGGCGTGTTCCTAGCGTGGGACGCGTGAATCCATCGAAGGAATCCGCTCCGGGAGCGGCGACGACGGCGGAGGCCGACCGGGTTTCCGGCGCGGCGTACCGGAACCTGGCCACGGCGACGGTCGGCTTCGCGCTCACCTTCTGGGCGTGGAACCTGATCTCGCCGCTGGCGGGGGATTTCGGGCAGCGGTTGTCGCTGAGCTCCTTCCAGCAGTCGTTCCTGGTGGCGGTTCCGGTCCTCGTCGGGTCGCTGGGCCGGATCCCGGTGGGCGCGCTGACCGACCGGTACGGGGCCAGGGTGATGTTCCCGCTGGTCTCGGCCCTGACGATCCTTCCGGTGCTGCTGGTGATCCCGGCGCGGAACTCGTTCGGCGCGATGATCGCGGTGGGCTTCCTGCTGGGCCTGGGCGGTACCACGTTCGCCATCGGCATTCCGCTGGTCAACTCGTGGTTCCCGCCGTCGCGGCGCGGGCTCGCGCTGGGCGTCTTCGGGATGGGCATGGGCGGTGTGGCGCTCTCCGGGTACTTCACGCCGCGGATCGCCGAGCACGGTGAGACGCTGCCGTTCCTGGTGGTGGCGCTGGCGCTCGCCGTCTTCGCGGTGGCGGCGTTCTTCCTGATCCGTGACCGGCCCGACCGGACGGTGCCGACGGCCTCGCTGGCCTCGCGGCTCGGTCAGGCATCCCGGCTGCGGGTCACCTGGGAGCTGTCGGCGCTGTACGCGATCGGGTTCGGCGGCGTGGTGGCGTTCGGTGTCTATCTGCCGTCGTACCTGAAGACCTGGTACGAGCTGGATCCGACGGACGCGGGCACCAAGGCGGCAGGGTTCGCCCTGGTGACAGTGATCTTCCGGCCGTTCGGCGGCTGGCTCTCGGACCGGATCCACCCGGCGCTGGTGACGGCCGGGGCGCTGGCCGTGGTGGCGCTGTTCGCCGTGTTCCAGGCGTTCGACCCGCACCTCTACCCCATGGGCACGATCTGCCTCCTGGTGATGGCCGCGGGACTGGGCACCACCAGCGGCAGCGTCTTCGCCCTGGTCTCCCAGGTGACGCCGCAGCAGCAGGTCGGCTCGGTGACCGGCGTGGTCGGCGCGATGGGCGGGCTGGGCGGGTTCGTGCCCCCGCTGCTGATGGGCGCCATCTACAGCGCGAAGGACTCGTACTCGATCGGTTTCATGCTCCTCTCCGACCTGGCGCTGGCCGGGTGTGTGTACGCCTACGGGCGGATTCGGAACGTCAGGCCGGCGGCGTGAGGGGCCGGCCTGCGACGTGAGGGTCAGGCCGCTTCGTCCTCCAGGAGGGCGAGGAGGGTGGAGCGGGCGAGGTCCGACATGACCGGGTTGGTCTCCCGGTAGTACCGGAGGCAGCCGACGGCCTGGGCGAGGGCCCAGCCCTTGCCCCGGTCCCAGGCGTCGTCGTCGGCGCCGAGGGCGACGCGGAACGCCTCCCGGGCGGCCGGTCCGAAGTGGTTCCAGGCGGGCTGGAGGTCCACGGCGGGATCGGCGACGCCCGCCTGGCCGACGTCGATCACACCGGCGAGGCGGCCCCGCTCGGTGAGGAGGTTGCCGGGCATCAGGTCGCCGTGCGTCCAGAGGTCCGGCTCGCTGCGGGGCGTCCGGCGCAGGCGCGCCCACAGGCCGGCCAGGGCGTGGGTGTCGATCAGGTCCCGGCTCCGCTCCAGGCACGAGGCGACGTAATCGTCGTGACCGCCGAGGAGTCCGCCGCGGCCCTTGCCCCGGAAGACCCGGCCCTCGGTGTCGAGGGCGCGGACGTCCAGGACGAAGGCGGCGAGGTCCTGCGCGAAGGCGGTGGAGTCCTGGACGTCGGCGGCGGTGGCGGTGGTGCCGGGGATCCAGTGGTAGACGCTCCACGGGAGCGGGTAGCCGGGGCCGGGTTCGCCGAGGGCGACGAACCGGGGGGTGGGGACGCGGGCGGCTTCGGCGACCTTGGCCGCGGCCTCGATCTGCCGCCGGACGTCCCGGCGTGCGGTGTCCGGGTCGTCGCCGAGGAGGGGGAGCCTGGCGACCAGGTCGTCGCCGATGCGGAAGAGGGCGTTGTCGGTGCCGTCCGAGGGGCAGGCGCGGACCGGCAGTTGCTTCCACCGGGGGAACTGCGCGGCCACCAGGACGGCCATCTGCTCTTCGGTGACCATGAGTTGACCGGCGTGCATGGGGGTCGTGGGCGGCATGGGGCGCATTGTGCCCGAACGCGGTCCGGGCCGCCCGTCCTTGTCGTTGCGGGTGCCGCCGCCGGGCGGGCGGGCTCGTCGTGCCGGGCGGCCTCCTGCGCGGGTGCGGTCACGGCCGCTCAGTCGCGGGTGACGCGGAACATGAAGCAGCCCCAGGCGATGTTGCGGCTGTGGATCTGGACCACCTCACGGTGGGCGAACTGCGCGGCGATCACGGCTTCGGGGTCCGTCCCGTCGTGGACGGTGGTGGCGTCGTGGATGCGGCCGCGGGCGTCGTAGGCGCGCAGCACC
>NZ_JACADT010001370.1:0-1139 GCF_013421635.1 Streptomyces sp. UH6
CGCGGCGACCAGCGCCAGGAGCCGGTCACGGGTGTACCGGCCGGGGCGGGTCCGCGTCGAGTGGATCACCACGCCGGGCAGCGCGGGGCCGGTGTCGTCGGCGGTCCGCGCCTCCAGGAACCGTTGCCGGCCGTCGACCGGCCAGTACACGCTCGTTGCGGCGCCCCGCTCGTCACGGACGCCGAAGGGGCGGTCCGTCCCCTGGAGGCTGCCCACCCTGAAGTGGCGGTCCGGGTCGGCGAAGGGCGTCGAGGCCCACATCTCCAGGAAGTCGAGCAGGACCTCACGGTGACGTGGCCGGGTGGAGGGAGCCGCCGCCCGCAGCGCGACGGCGTCCGTGCGGCCTATGAAGCGGGTCCAGGAGCCGTCGCCGGCCGGCCGGGGGCCGTCCGCACCGGGCTCGGGGGTCCAGGTCCCGTCGAGGAACGCCGCGGTACGGGCGACGCCGGTGAACGCGTCCTCCTGCCACATGCCCGACCCGGTGACGAGGCCGGCGAGGGCTGCGGACATCTCGTGACGCGGCCATTCCCGGGGTGCCGGGGGGTGGTGGGCGCTGGTCGTCCGGTTCATGGTCCCGATCATGGCCCATGCCTCCGACAGCGGAGGGGCGGGAATGCCGACGCCGCCCGTGCTGTTGACATGGCCAGATCGGAAGGAGGTCCCATGGCACGTAGTACCGCGCGTCCCGTGGTGAAGCTGAGGTCCACGGCCGGCACCGGCGTCACGTACGTGACGAGGAAGAACCGGCTCAGCGACCCGGACCGGATGGTCCTGCGCAAGTACGACCCGGTGGCGCGGGAGCACGTCCTGTTCCGCGAGGAACGCTAGGACGCACCGGGACGCACCGGGACGCACAGAGCGAGGGGCGGCTCCGCACGGCGGGGCCGCCCCTCGTGTGCGCCGCTCGCGTGCAGCGCTCGAAGCGCGTCCTTCGTGTGCCACGTCCGCCGTGCGCAGTGGTGCGGACGTCCGGTGCCCCCGGGTCCGGCCGTGACCACGGGCGTTCAGGCGTCCTCGCGTTCCGCCACCGAGGCGGGGTCGTCCAGGACGCCGCGGATGACCGAGTGCGCGGCCCCCAGCAGTGGTCCCTCGGGGCCCAGCCGGGAGACCGACACCTCGCAGGACCGCCCGGCCGTCCG
>NZ_JACADT010001371.1:0-1139 GCF_013421635.1 Streptomyces sp. UH6
TGTCCGGGCTGCTCAGCCTGCCGGAGGTCGCCGACCTGGTCGCCACCTGCGAGGTGCTCCAGGATCCCGGCGCCAACGCCTCCCTGGTGCGACTGCTCAGCGGTCCGCGCTGGCGGATCGGTCCGCGCGACCTCGCCCTGCTCGGCCGTCGCGCCCGGCTGCTGGTCGCCCGCGACCGGGGCGAGGACGATCCGGAGCGCCGGCTGGCCGCCGCCGTCGAGGGCACCGACCCGGCCGAGGTGATCTCGCTCGCCGACGCCCTCGACACCTTCCTGGAGTCCTCCCTCGACGGCTCCGACGACGGGCTGCCGTTCTCCCCGCAGGCCCGGGTCCGTTTCGCCCGGCTTGCCGCGGAACTGCGCGACCTGCGGCGTTCCCTCGCCGACCCGCTGATGGACGTGCTGCACCGGGTCCTCGCGGTGACCGGCCTGGAGGTCGAGCTCTCCGCCTCGCCGCAGGCCCTGGCCGCCCGCCGCCGCGAGACGCTGCACAACTTCCTCGACGTCGCCGCCTCGTTCGCCGCGACGGCCACCGCCGAGGAGGGCCGCGCCACCCTGCTCGCCTTCCTCGGCTTCCTGCGCACCGCCCAGCAGTACGAGAAGGGCCTGGACAACGCGCTGCCCGGCGGCGAGAACACCGTCAAGGTGCTCACCGCGCACAAGTCCAAGGGGCTGGAGTGGGACGTCGTGGTGGTGCCCGGGCTGGTCACCGGCACCTTCCCGGACGGCAAGGGGCAGGAGCGGTGGACCGCCCACGGCAAGGTGCTCCCGCACGCGCTGCGCGGCGACGCCGGGACGCTGCCGGACGTCGGGGAGTGGGACGCGGCGGGGCTCAAGGCGTTCCACGCCGACATGAAGGACCACCACGCCACCGAGGAACTCCGCCTCGGCTACGTCACCTTCACCCGGCCGCGTTCGCTGCTGCTGGGCTCCGGCCACTGGTGGGGCCCCACCCAGAAGACCCGGCGGGGCCCGTCCGCGTTCCTGCGCGCGCTGCACGACCACTGCGCCGCCGGGTACGGCGAGACCGAGGTCTGGGCGGACGAGCCGGAGCCGGGGGAGGAGAACCCGGCGCTCGCCGAGGACGCCGTGGAGCAGGCGTGGCCGCTGCCGCTGGACCGCGAGGCGCTGCGCCGCCGC
>NZ_JACADT010001372.1:0-1139 GCF_013421635.1 Streptomyces sp. UH6
TCTCGGCCGGTGCGGGACGAACTCCTGCTCGCCCAACAGGACCCGGGCGCCCGCGTCCCGCAGGAACGCCACGTGCCGGCCGACGGCGGGGTGGGCGGCCAGCGCGTCGTTGAAGTACGGCAGCGCGACGACGGGCAGGCCCCGGCCGAGTCCCTCGGTGAGCGCCAGCAGGGCCCGGTTGTCGCACATCGCGCAGGCCCACTTCGCCAGCGAGTTGACCGTCAGCGGGGCGGCCAGCAGCGCGTCGGGCGCGGGCAGGGCGTCCTCCCCGCCCCCGTACTCCCACCGCACGGGACACCCGGCGCGCGCCTCCAGCTCCTCCAGGTCCTCCACCCACTCCCGCGCGGCGGGCGTGAGCAGCACGCACACGTCCCACCCGGCCTCCCGGGCCAGCCGCACACCCGAGTCGATCCGGTCCAGCGGCGGTGCGGCACACCCGATCAGATACAGCGTCCTCGTCCTCGTCACCCGCGCAGTCCACAGCGGTCGCGTGACTGCGCGCAAGTCAGGGGCCCGTCGTAATGTGGCCGCCATGACGACGTATGCGGCGCTGCTGCGCGGGATCAACGTGGGGGGCGGCCGCAAGCTGCCGATGGCCGAACTGCGGTCGCTGCTCGAGGAACTCGGGCACGCGGACGTGCGGACGTACCTGCAGAGCGGTCAGGCCGTGTTCAGCGCCGGGCGCGGTGACGAGCGGTCACTGGCCGCGGAGCTCTCCGCGGCGCTGGCGGAGCGCTTCGACTTCACCTGCGACGTGCTGGTCCGCGACCACGCCTACCTCGCCCGGATCGTCGCCGACTGCCCCTTCCCCGCCGCCGAGCTGGAGGGCAGACAACTGCACGTCACCTTCCTCGACCGTGACGCGGAGGAGGACCGCTTCGCCGGGCTGGACCGCGAGGCCTACCTCCCGGAGGAGTTCCGCACCGGCGACCGCGCCCTCTACCTGTACCTGCCCGACGGCATGGGCCGCTCCAAGCTCGCGGAGCAACTCGCCAGGCCCGGCGTGACCAGGGGGCTCGTCGCCACCACCCGGAACTGGAACACGGTCCTCAAGCTGTCAGAGCTGACGACGGCCCCGTGAGCCCGCCCTCCGCCTCACGGCGCGCCGCGTCGTAGCGTGCCAGCAGGAGCCGCGCCAC
>NZ_JACADT010001373.1:0-1162 GCF_013421635.1 Streptomyces sp. UH6
AAGGACCGCCCACCCCGAGCGGGCAGGCGTCACCGACATCGCCATGTAGCAGAACATCCAGAACGTCGCCTGCAGCAGCTTGCGGCGGCGGGCCAGGATCATGGCGCACAGCCGCGCCCCGCAGTACGCGGTGAGCCCCGCCTGCAGCCAGTACGCGGTGTCCCGCGCGCCGCTGCCCGGCTGGTTCATCACCACCAGCGGCAGCAGCAGCGGAAGGCCCAGCACCAGCGGCACCGACATCGCCGTGGTCAGCAGCGCGCTCGGCGCGAAGGGCCGGGCACGCACCCGCGGACGCGCGCCGGCCTGCGGGACGACGGGGGCGCCCGGACCTCCGGACTCCCGCGTCCGCCCGGACTCCCGCGTCTGCCCGGCCAGGGCCCCCCGCGGTCCGGCGACCGGTCGCTCGCTGGTCATCGCATCCCCCCACCCCCGGTCCGGCCCCCCGGCCGGATCGCTCGCAGTCTACGAGCGATCACCCGCCCCGCGACCGGCCTGTGGACGATGCGGCCAGGGTTGTCCACAGGGCCTGCCGTGTCCTCCGACGAGCCACTAGCCTGTGATCACCGCGTAGGGGAGCGCGGCCGTTGAGGGAGGCCCGACCGGCCTCCCGCCAGGCTTGGGGGAAGGGGGCCCGGCACATGCGTGATCTCTCGTCGTTCACTCTGGCCGGTTACGACAAGGGGCGGGGCAAGCTGGTCCAGGCCCTGTGGTTCGCGGTGATGAACCTGGTCTTCATGGCCTGGTGGTGCCCGCCCCGGCTGCGCGTCGCGCTGCTGCGCGCCTTCGGCGCGACGGTCGGCGAGCGGGTGCTGATCCGGCACCGGGTCCGGGTGCTCTGGCCGTGGAAGCTGACCGTCGGCGACCACACCTGGATAGGTGAGGGCGCCTGGCTGCTCAACCTGGAGCCGATCACCCTCGGCCGCCATGTGTGCGTGTCCCAGGAGGCCCTGCTCTGCACCGGCTCGCACGACCACCGAGCGGCCGACTTCCGCTACCGCAACGCCCCGATCACCGTGGAGGACGGCGCCTGGATAGCCGCCCGGGCCACGGTGCTGGCCGGCGCGACGGTCGGCCCGCACGCCGTGGTCGGCGCGGGAGCGGTGCTGCACCGGGACCTGCCCGGGCTCACCCTGCACACCGCCGACGGTGACCGCCGACACAC
>NZ_JACADT010001374.1:0-1137 GCF_013421635.1 Streptomyces sp. UH6
AGGGTGGCCCGCTGGAGCGCGGCCAGGGCCTCCTGCCCGGCCGGCGAGGTGTCCGGCAGCCTGCTCGAACTCTCCTTGACGCCGAGGTAGGTGCCGGTGATCGGATCGAGGGCGATCAGGTCGTCGACATAGGCGTCGGCGACCTGGCGGGGCAGCGGGTTGTTGGTGTCTGACATGGGGGTCATCCTTTCCCAGGAGGAGGGCCCACGTCAGCACCGACCGGGCGTCCGGTGGTGACGGCGGCCGGAAAACGCCCCCGCCGCCACCACCGTGTCGCCTCAACTCCCGTCCGCACGCCCCTCGTCGAAGGCCGCTCCGCCCTGCGGCAGGACGGCCGGCACGGGCTCCACCCGGGCGGTGATCACCAGGGTGCCCTCCTCGACCTGGTACTCCAGCGGCAGCTCGAGGCCGCGCATCGCCGCCAGCATTCCGGTGTTGGACGCCTGCGTCACCGCGTAGACGGCGCCGCAGCCTGCCTCGGCGGCCATCCGCACCAGCCGGTACAGCAGTTCGCCGCCGATGCCACGGCGCTGCCAGGCGTCCTCCACGAGCAGTGCGACCTCGGTCTCGTCGCCGTCCCACAGGAGGTGACCGAGCCCGACGACGTGACCGCGCGTGGTCTCCACCACCAGGGTGCGGCCGAAGTTGGGGCTGAGCAGGTGCCGCAGGTAACGGTCGGCGTCGCCCACCGGGCCGTGGTACCGCCGCCGCAGGGTCTGCGCCGAGCAGCGGGTGTGGAGCGCCTTCGCGGCCTCCAGGTCACCCGGTCCGGCCCGGCGGACCGTGAAGTGGCCCGCGCCGGGCACCGTCAGCAGGTCCTCCGACACCGGAAGCCGCGGCCCCAGACGGCCGTCGAGCTCCACCAGGGCACGGGCCCGGGCGAACTCGGCCGGGGTGAAGGGCAGATGCGGCCGGTCCACGGTGATCACACCGCCGTCCGGGGTGGGCAGGCGCATCACGGTGCCGGAGACCTCGTCGAGCTCCGCCGCCCCGCCCTGCTGCTCCCCGCTCCCGCCGCCCCGCCCGGGCGGAGCCTGGCGGATGGCGCAGCGCCCCAGCAACTGGCGCAGCGAGAGCGGAAGTTCGGCGGGGTCCAGGGCGGTGCGGGTGGCCAGGGTCACGGCGCGGGTCGGGGCG
>NZ_JACADT010001375.1:0-1135 GCF_013421635.1 Streptomyces sp. UH6
CACCTGCCGCGGGCCGCCGACCAGGGCGACGGCGTCGGGCGTCCGCCGGGCCTGTTCCTCGAAGAGGCCGTGCAGGGTGTCCTCGGCGGTCGGCGCCGGCTCGTCGAGGCGGCCCAGCCGGGCGAGCGTGGCGCGGTCGGAGTCCGTGACGGCGGTCAGGCCGGTGAGGGAGGCGCCGGGGTCGTCGAGGGCACGGCGCAGCACCTGCTCGACGTACTCCACGAAGCGGCGCACGGTCGACCCGTCGAAGAGGGCGGTGTCGTACTCGACCATGAACCGCACGCCGTCCGTGTGACGGGTCAGGTAGACGCTCAGGTCGAACGGGGCCCGGGCGCTGGGCACGTCGAGCAGGGCGGCCGTCAGCCGGGGCGGGTCGAAGTCGGCCCTGCCCTCGTTCTCGTACTCGACCATCACCTGGAACAGCGGGTTGCGGCCCGCGTCGCGCGGCGGGTTCAGCGCGCCGACGAGTTCGTCGAAGGGGACGCCGCGGTGGTCGTAGGCCGCGGTGCTGCTCTCCCGGACCCGGCCCAGGAGGGTCGGGAAGTCCGGGTCGCCGGAGAGGTCCAGCCGCAGCGGCACGGTGTCCAGGAAGACCCCGACGTGGTCCTCGGCGCCGGCCGGACGGGCGGCCACCGCGGTGCCGATCACCAGGTCCCGCTGTCCCGCCATCCGGCCGAGCACCGCTGCGACGGCGCCGGTCAGGGCCATGAAGAGGGTCGCGCGGTGTCCGGCGGCGTAGGTGCGCAGCCGGTCGACGAGGCCGGCCTCCAGGGCGTGGGTGAGGCTCGCGCCCACACCGGACCTGACCGGCGGGCGGGGCCGGTCGGTGGGCAGCGAGAGGTCCGGGGCGTCCCGGAGCGTACGCCGCCAGAAGTCGAGCGACGCGGCGAGTTCGGCGGCGCCGGGACGCTCGGCCGGAGGCGGCTCGGGCAGCGGCGAGGGCCCGGGCCCGCCCTGCGCCCGGGTGCGCGCGCGGTAGAAGGCGGCCAGGTCGCGGACCAGTACGGCGGTGGAGGAGGAGTCGAAGACGATGTGGTGCGCGACCAGGAACAGCAGGTGGCGTTCCTCCGACAGGCGCAGCAGCCGTGCCGCGAGCAGCGGCCCGGTGGTCAGGTCGAGGCCGTGGCCGTCCGCG
>NZ_JACADT010001376.1:0-1135 GCF_013421635.1 Streptomyces sp. UH6
GGCCAGCAGGCCCGAGGACTGCCAGAGCTTGCGGCCCGGGCCGCGCAGCACACCGATGTCGTCGAGGAAGTCGGTCAGCTTCCTGGCGCCGGTCTGCATCACGTCCCGGCGGTGGCCGCTGTTCCTGACCTGCTCCATCGCCTGCCGCTTGTCGAGGCCGACGTTGGTGTACACGTCCGGGTTGACGAAGGCGACCGAGAAGACCCGGGCGAACTCGCCGGAGGTCAGCCGGGTGAACTCACGCGACCAGCGCGGCGCGGTCACCATCTGGCGGCGCAGCTCCTCGCGCGCGTAACGGACGTGGCGGGCCTCCTCCACGACGTGGATCCGGGTGACGCCGCGGGTGAGGGTCTGGACCCGCTCGTCCGGGAAGGTCAGCCGCTGCATCCAGTCGAGGATCTCCTCGCCGAGCAGCGTCGCGGTGAACGACCCGGGGGTGGTGGAGATGGTCTTGAAGAGCCGCCCCAGGTTCTGGTGCACGGTGCTGACCGGGTACTCCGGGCAGCCGGACCGCTGGATGAACCGGGCGAACATCTTCGAGTGCCGGCACTCGTCCTCGATCTCGGTGAGGGCGTACCGGACGTGGTTGCTGGTCGGGTTCTTGTCGTAGATGTGCCGGCAGAGCAGCTGCATCAGGATGATCTCGAACCAGATGCCGAGCGAGCAGAGCGCGGCGGCCTCGTGCTTGGAGAGCTCGATGCGCTGCTCCTCGCTCATCCGCTTCCACATCGGCGTGCCGTAGAGCGACACCAGCTCCGGGGGCCAGAACCACTTGCCCTCCTCGAAGGGGGCGTCCCAGTCCAGCTCCTTGTCCGGGTCGAAGGAGTGCTTCGCGGACGAGTCGAGCAGCCGCTTGGCGACCTGCTCGCGGTCCTTCAGCAGGCCGAGCGCGTCACGCAGTCCGGCGAGCGTGTCGGTGTCCGTCACGGTCGTCATGGCTCTCCACCTCGTCGTGCGGTCGGTCGTGCGAGTGTTACCGGCGGTATCCCTTCTCTTATGAGACTGCGTGTCAGCAAGCGCGTCAATCCCCTGGGCGACACCGGACGGTGGATTGTCCGGCGAGGTGATGTGCGGGTTCCGTGGACCGCCGGCCCGGCCGTGCCGACGCCGTCCGCGGGGCCGGAGGGGCGGGGGG
>NZ_JACADT010001377.1:0-1134 GCF_013421635.1 Streptomyces sp. UH6
TGCCGTACGGCCCTGGCGGGGCGCGGCGTCGGACGGACCGCGTCAGGGGCGGTTCGGGTGGCCCTTGGCGCACAGCGCCGCGTCCACCGCCGCCAGCAGGTGCTCGCCGCGGGCGGGGTCCAGGGCGTGGTGGGACGTGATGTAGACGGTCGCCGTGCCGCGCCCGCCGCTCGCACGGCCCGTGACCACCGAGTCGCCCGGCAGGTCGCCCAGGTGACCCCAGTACTCGCCGCCGCAGCTCAGCGGGTTGCTCCGCACCCCGTACCCGTAACGGCTGCCCTCCGGATAGCCGTGGTCGCTGACGTCGGTGGTGTCCCGCGTCATGAGCCGGACCACCCGGCCGGGCAGCAGCCGGCCGCCGAGGAGCCCGTCCCAGAAGGTGTTGACGTCCTCCGGGGTGGACACCAGGCCGCCGGACGCGCCGAACTCGTACCCCGGCAGTTCGGTCACGTCCACCACGCCGTCCTGCGGACGGGCCGGGTGGTACCCGTAGTTGCGCGCGTGGGGGCCGCGCAGCCCCAGCTCGCCGGGCGCCGGCCAGTACGTGCCGCGCAGGTCCAGCGGCTCGATGACGGTCCGCTCGACGTACCCGCGGAAGTCCTCGCCCGTCACGCGCTCGATCACCATGCCGAGCACCAGGTAGTTGGTGTTGGAGTAGCCCCAGTCGGTCCCGGGGGCGAACTCCGGACCCAGGCGCAGGGACAGGTCCAGGAACTCCTCCGGGGTGTAGCCACCCGGCCGGGTCCAGTCCACCAGCTCCCCGAAGTCCGCCAGGCCACTGGTCTGCTTCAGCAACTGCCGTACGGTGACCCCGCTTTCCGCCAGCTGCGGGACGTGGCGCCCCGCCGGGTCGTCGAGCTGCAGGTCGCCGTCCGCGACGAGTCGCATCACCGCCGCGGCGGTGAACGACTTGGTGACGCTGGCGATCCGGAAACGTCCGTCCGCCCCCACCATCGGCCGCCCGGTGCCGAGTTCGGCGGTCCCCGCGGTGTACGTCCCACTCCGGCGGCCGTGCCCGGTGTGCGCGACCGCTCCCGGCACCCCCGTCCCGTCCACCAGAGCCGTCAACTCCCGCCGCACGGCGTCCGGCCCGCCCCCGGCGCGGCGTCCGACCGGGCCCCAGCCTCTCCCGGC
>NZ_JACADT010001378.1:0-1134 GCF_013421635.1 Streptomyces sp. UH6
GCGGGAGGCTCAGCTCTCCACCGGCACGAACTCCGGCCGGTCCAGCACCCGCAGCCAGCTGCCGTCGGGCTGGCGGCGCACCACCTGCGCGCGGGCGCCGGCACCGTCCTTCGGCGGGGTGGCGGTCAGGGCGACACCGTCGGCGATCAGCGTGGGCAGCGGCTCCTCCCGCTCGAACCGCGGGCGGGCGCTCAGCACCCTCTCCCAGAGGGCCCGGATGGCCTCCCGGCCGACGGCGGTGGAGCCGGGCGGGTAGGCCATCACCGCGTCCTCCTCGTAGAGCGCGGCCACGCCGGCGGCGTCGCCGGCGTTGGACCGCTGGACGAAGAGCCGGGTGATGTCCTCGGGCCGCATCGCCTTCTCGTAGCGGTCGTAGGTCGGCATGGGCGGGTGCTCCTCCCGGTCCGGACGGAGACGGTTTCTCCGCCGCTCAGGGTTCCAGCCTCTGCCCGGGCCCACCAGAAGTCCAACAGATGGTTCTGCTGGTCACTAGAATCAGGAGTCATGGAACTGCGCCAGTTGGAGTACTTCGTCGCGGTCGCCGAGGAGCGGAACTTCACGCGTGCCGCCGAGCGGGTGCGCATCAGCCAGTCCGGGGTGAGCGCGCAGATCCGGCAGCTCGAGCGGGAACTCGGTGCCGAGCTCTTCGACCGGTCGTCGCGCGCCGTAACCCTCACCCTCGCGGGCGCGGCGGTGCTGGAGCACGCACGGGCGGCCCTGGCCGCCGCCGAGGCGGTGCGGCGCGGCGTGGACGAGGTGACGGGGCTGCTGCGGGGACGGATCGCGGTTGGCATGGTGGTGGGCTGCACGGTGCTGCCGCTGTTCGAGGCGCTCGCCGCCTTCCACGAGGCGCATCCGGGCGTGGAGCTCTCGCTGCTGGAGGACAACTCCGACCGGCTGCTGGAAGCGGTGCGCGGCGGCGCCCTCGACCTGGCGCTGGTCGGGGCGGCCGCCCTGCCGGAGGGGGTGAACTCGGTGGCCGTGGTGAGTGAGCCGCTGGTGGTCGCGGTGCCCGCCGGGCATCCGCTGGCGCGGCGGAAGCGGGTCGCTCTGCGGGAGGCCTGCGCGCACCCCCTGGTGTGCATGCCCCGGGGCACCGGGCTACGCACGGTCCTCGACCAGGCCTGTGCCGCA
>NZ_JACADT010001379.1:0-1130 GCF_013421635.1 Streptomyces sp. UH6
GGAGGCGGCCGGGCTGGACATCGCCTGCCGCTACCTGCCCGGCAGCTCCACCGCCGAGGTCGGCGGCGACTGGTTCGACGTCATCGAACTCCCCGGCCACCGCACCGCGCTGGTGGTCGGCGACGTGATGGGGCGCGGCCTGCGGGCCGCCGTCGCCATGGGCGAACTGCGCACCGCCGTCCGGACGCTGGCGCTGCTCGACCTCGGCCCGGCGGAGGTGCTGGGGGCGCTCGACGAGATCGCCCGCGGCCTCGGCTCACCCGGCCTCCCCGCGCAGAAGGGCGGCCGCACGGCGCGGCGGCCGGAGGGCGCGGATCCCGCCGAGGTCTACCTCGCGACCTGCGTGTACGCCGTCTACGACTCGGTCACCCGGCGCTGCGTCTTCGCCAACGCCGGACACCTGCCGCCGGTGGTGGTCGAACCCGGCCGGCCCGGGGTGATGCTGGAGGTCCCGCCGGGGATGCCGCTGGGCGTCGGCGGCGAGCCGTTCGAGGAGGTCGAGGTCGAGCTCCCCGACGGGGCGCTGCTGGCCCTCTACACCGACGGCCTGGTCGAGTCCCGGCACCAGCCGCTGGACGACGGTCTCGCAGCGTTCGTCGCCGCGATCACCGATCCGACCAGGCCGCTGGAGGAGGTCTGCGACCAGGTGCTGGGCGCCCTGGACACCCACCACGGCGAGGACGACATCGCGCTGCTGATGGCCCGGATCCAGGGGCTGCCGCGGGACTCGGTGGGCGACTGGACCTTCCCCGCGGAGGCGCGCAGCGTGGGCCGGGCCCGCGACCACACCCGGGAGCAGCTCGCCGGATGGGGGCTTCAGGCACTGGGCGACACGGCGGAACTCCTGGTCAGCGAACTGGTCACCAACGCGCTGCGGTACGGCGAGGGCGACATACGGCTGCGGCTGCTGCTGGACCGGACGCTGGTGTGCGAGGTGTGGGACGCCGGGCTGGTGCAGCCGCGGCGGCGGCGGGCGCGGGACACGGACGAGGGCGGGCGAGGGCTGCAGCTCGTCCAGCTGCTCAGCGCGGCGTGGGGGTCGCGCCGCACCCACCGCGGCAAGACCGTCTGGTTCGAACTCTCCCTCCCCAAGGACGGCGCCCCCGGACCCGACCCCACCGACGCCTTCC
>NZ_JACADT010000138.1:0-9025 GCF_013421635.1 Streptomyces sp. UH6
CGCTGGCGGGCCTCGGTGACCAGTCGCTCGGCCTCGGCGCGGGCGGCGGCCATGGCCTGTTCGGCCTCGGCGCGGGACTCCTCCAGGAGCCGGCGGGCCTGCTGCTCCGTGCGGGAGCGCAGCTGCTCGGCCCAGGCGACGTTCTCGTTGACGTGCGACTCGACGGTGGCGCGGCGCTCGGCCAGTTCCTGGTCGAGCTGCTGGCGGCGGGTGACGGCCTCGGCGTGCAGCTCGGCCTGGAGACGGGCGGCCTGTTCGGCGTGCTCCTGGAGGATCCGCTGGGTCTGGGCGCGGACCTGGCTCAGTTCGCGCTCGGCGTCCTGGCGGAGCTGGTCGGCCTGCATCTGGGCGTTACGGAGGAGCTGTTCGGCGTGGTAGCCGATGTCGCCGCCCTCGAAGGGGGGCCGGAACATGAGGGTGCGGCGCGCCTCGTGGAGCTTGGCGCGCAGCACCTCGACCTGGTAGCCGAGGTCCTCGGCGTGCTGGATCGCCTTCTCCCGCTCGGTCTTCAGCCGCTTCATCTCGGCCTCGAACCGAGTCAGGTGGTCGACGTCATCCGCCGGTTCCCGCTCCTGGCTTTCGTAGCCCCGCACAGCGCGGTCCCATCCGTCCCCTGGTCGCAAGCGTGTCAACGAGCTCCGTCCAGTCGGTCGGACGGGGCCCCCGGGGAATGGTGTCGGACTCGCTGGGCAAGGGCTGCTGCCTGCCCGCGCGCCCCCCGATACCCGGACCCCGGCCCGCGGTCGTCACTCCTACGGAGACCCGAAGGAGACCCGGAGAAGAGACGACCGCCCCCACCCTACCGGCCCCTTTCGGGGGAGGTCAGTGGTCCGCGGACTCGGAAGGTGCGGAAGTGACCAGTTCTGTCAGGACTCCGTGGCAGTCCTTGGGGTGCAGGAAGGTGATCCGGGAACCCATGGAGCCGCGTCGCGGCTCCTCGTACAGGACCCGGACGCCCTTGTCCTTGATGTCCGCGGCGTCCGCGTCGACGTCGGCGGTGCCGAAGGCGATGTGGTGGACGCCCTCGCCGTTCTTGGCGAGCCACTTGGCGACGGTGGAGTCCTCGCGGATCGGTTCGAGGAGCTGGAGGTAGGAAGCGCCGCCGTCCGACGTATCGTTGATCTTGAGCATGGCCTCGCGGACTCCCTGCTCCTCGTTGATCTCGGAGTGGAAGACCTCGAAGCCGTAGGTGGACCGGTAGAACTCGACGGTCCGGTCCAGGTCGAAGCAGGCGATTCCGATGTGGTCGATGCGCGTCAGCATGCGGACCAGTGCAGCGCGCACCGGCCGGTTACGCAACGTGCGCGCGATCACACCCATGGCCCGATGACGCCCCGACGACCGCTCAGTACATTCGGAGAAACCCTCGTCAAGTCCACGGCCGGAAGGCCGGAAGGGACGCCATTTCCATGTCGGTCAAGAACAACGCGGCTGGAACGAACAGCACAGTGATCGTCGCGGGCGCACGCACGCCCATGGGGCGACTGCTGGGCTCGCTGAAGAACTTCTCCGGTGCCGACCTCGGCGGCATCGCCATCAAGGCCGCCCTCGACCGTGCGGGTATCGGGGGCGACCAGGTGCAGTACGTGATCATGGGGCAGGTGCTTCAGGCCGGTGCGGGCCAGATCCCTGCGCGCCAGGCGGCCGTCAAGGCGGGCATCCCGATGAACGTGCCCGCGCTCACCATCAACAAGGTCTGCCTGTCCGGCCTCGACGCGGTCGCCCTGGCCGACCAGCTGATCCGGGCCGGGGAGTTCGACATCGTCGTGGCCGGCGGCCAGGAGTCGATGACCAACGCCCCGCACCTGCTGCCGAAGTCCCGCGAGGGCTTCAAGTACGGCGCGGTCCAGATGCTCGACGCGATGGCCCACGACGGGCTCACCGACGCCTTCGAGAACATCGCGATGGGCGAGTCCACCGAGAAGCACAACACCCGCCTGGGCATCGGCCGCGCCGAGCAGGACGAGATCGCCGCCCTGTCGCACCAGCGGGCCGCGGCCGCGCAGAAGAACGGCGTCTTCGAGGCCGAGATCACCCCCGTGGAGATCCCGCAGCGCAAGGGCGAGCCGGTCGTCTTCAGCAAGGACGAGGGCATCCGCGCGGAGACCACCGCGGAGTCCCTGGGCAAGCTGCGCCCGGCCTTCTCCAAGGAGGGCACCATCACGGCGGGCTCGTCCTCGCAGATCTCCGACGGCGCCGCCGCCGTCGTGGTGATGAGCAGGGCCAAGGCCGAGGAGCTGGGCCTGGAGTGGATCGCCGAGATCGGCGCGCACGGCAACGTGGCCGGCCCGGACAACTCGCTCCAGTCGCAGCCGGCCAACGCCATCGCGCACGCGCTGAAGAAGGACGGGCTGGAGGTCTCCGACCTCGACCTGATCGAGATCAACGAGGCCTTCGCGGCGGTCGCCGTGCAGTCAATGAAGGACCTCGGGGTTTCCTCGGAAAAGGTGAACGTCAACGGCGGCGCGATCGCGCTGGGTCACCCGATCGGCATGTCCGGCGCCCGGCTCGTGCTGCACTTGGCGCTGGAGCTCAAGCGGCGCGGCGGCGGCGTCGGCGCGGCGGCGCTGTGCGGCGGCGGTGGTCAGGGCGACGCCCTGATCCTGCGCGTGCCCAAGGCCTGACCTCGGCCGGAGGCCGCCTCCCCGACCCGTTGGTCCCCTTTCCCCTCTGCTGAACGGAGCTGTTGGATGCAGGACGTCGCCTCGCTGGTCGCCCAGGCGCGGGAGGGCCGGCCGCGGGCCGTGGCCCGGCTGATCTCCCTGGTGGAAGGGGCGTCGCCGCAGCTGCGGGAGGTGATGGCCGCGCTGGCGCCGCTGACCGGCGGCGCCTACGTGGTCGGGCTGACGGGGTCGCCGGGCGTCGGCAAGTCGACGTCCACCTCGGCGCTGGTGACGGCGTACCGCAAGCAGGGGAAGCGGGTCGGCGTGCTCGCCGTCGACCCGTCCTCCCCGTTCTCCGGCGGCGCGCTGCTGGGGGACCGGGTGCGGATGTCGGAGCACGCCTCCGACCCCGGCGTGTACATCCGGTCCATGGCCACCCGGGGGCACCTGGGCGGCCTGGCCTGGGCGGCGCCGCAGGCGATCCGGGTGCTGGACGCGGCCGGGTGCGACGTGGTCCTGGTCGAGACGGTGGGCGTCGGGCAGTCGGAGGTGGAGATCGCCTCGCAGGCCGACACATCCATGGTGCTGCTGGCGCCGGGCATGGGGGACGGGATCCAGGCGGCCAAGGCCGGAATCCTGGAGATCGGCGACGTCTACGTCGTCAACAAGGCGGACCGGGACGGCGCGGACGCGACGGCCCGGGAGCTGAACCACATGCTGGGCCTCGGCGAGGCGCGTGAGCCGGGGGACTGGCGGCCGCCGATCGTGAAGACGGTCGCCGCCCGGGGCGAGGGGGTCGACGAGGTCGTCGAGGCCCTGGAGAAGCACCGGGCGTGGATGGAGGAGCGGGGCGTGCTGACGGCGCGCAGGCTCGCCCGGGCGGAGCGGGAGGTGGAGACGATCGCGGTCACCGCGTTGCGGGAGCGGATCGGGGACCTCCACGGGGACCGGCGCCTCGGTGCGCTCGCCGAGCGGATCGTCGCCGGCGACCTCGACCCGTACCGCGCCGCCGACGAACTGGTCGCCGGCCTCACCCAGCGCTGATCCCGCGCCCGCCGCCTCCGTGTCCCCCCGCCCGCTCCCGCGGCGGCCGGGGGGAACACGGAGGCGGCACGCGCGCCCACGGGGCAGCGCGCCGCCTCGTGGGCGCCCGTGCCGGCTACGGCCGGGTGCGCTGGGCGCGGAGGTGGTCGGCGATGGGGGTGAGGGCCGCCGAGAGGGAGTGGAGGGCCTCCGGGGGGAGGAGGCCGAGGAAGTGCCGACGGACCGAGGCCACGTGGTGCGGGGCGACCTTGCGCATCGTCTCCAGGCCCTGGTCGGTCAGGACGGCGAACAGCCCCCGCCGGTCGGACTCGCAGTTCTCCCGCCGTACCAGCCCCGCGTTCTCCATCCGTGTGATCTGGTGCGACAGCCGGCTCTTGGACTGCAACGTCGCCGCCGCCAGGTCGCTCATCCGCAGCCGGCGCCCCTCCGCCTCGGAGAGGTTCACCAGGATCTCGTAGTCGTTCATGGTCAGGCCGAACGGCTGGAGGTCGCGCTCCAGCTGGTGCGTCAACAGCCTGTTGACCTCAAGATGGGTGCGCCACGCGCACTGCTCCTCGGCCGTCAGCCACCTCGTGTCCGTCTCGCTCTCCATGCGGGCAAGTCTACCTAAGATGTTGAAATCTGGACTACTGGGTGGGGGCAACCGGGGCGAACCTCACAGCCCGAACCGCCGCTGGAGGTCGCCGAGCTGCCCCGGCATCCGCGGCATGCCCGACCCGAGGGGCCCGTGCCCCCCGGACGCGTGCCCCGGACCCCCGCCCGGTACACCCGGCTCGTGCGGCACCGCTCCCGTCGCCTGCTCCGGCATCAGCGCCTCGCTGGACTGGAGCAGCACCGTGCCGGCCCCGACGAACTCGAACTGGTGCTCCTCGCCGCTGGAGCCGCCGATGCCGGTCAGCGCCCGCAGTCCGCCCATCACGCCCCGGGCGTACCCGTGGTCGTAGTGGTGGCAGGGGGACGGGCAGTCCGCCCAGCCGACCAGCGCCTGCGGGTCCACCCGCAGCGGCGGCTCCATGAAGACCACCGGCCCGCTGGAGGCGGCGACGAACTTCCCGGTGCCGATCAGCGTCAGGAAGCCGGGCACGATCGACTGCTTGAGCGCCAGGCTGGGCTGGTAGGCGAGCAGGTTGCCGGCCCGGATGGTGAGGTTGCCGTCGTCCAGGTCGAAGGAGTTCACGTCGAAGGCCCGGTCGGCCAGCAGCATCTTGCCGGAGCCCTGCGCCACCACCCAGTCACCCGCGTGCAGCGGGGAGTGGAAGCTGGTGCGCACCAAGCGGTCCAGCGCCCCGTGGCCGATGCCGTTGAACTCGATCTGCCCGTAGTAGGCGATCATCTTGCCCTTCTGCAGGAACCACTGGGAGCCCTTGAGCTCCACGCAGAAGGTGTACGGGTTGACGTTGTCGTCCGCCGGGAGCGTGGCGGGGTCGAAGACCTGGACGGTCACAGCTTCTCCTCCGAGGCCTGGACGTAGACCGTGCCGCTGCCGCTGAGCTCCAGCTGGAACGCCTCCCCGGAGCCGCGGCCGACCATGTCCCGCCAGCCGAGCGCCGTGGACAGCTTGTTGCGCAGGTCGCCGCGGTGAGCGACGTAGGCCTGCGGGTCGACGTGGACCGGGCGCTGCGGGGTCACCTGGAGCTCGAAGACCCCGCCGTGGGCCATCACGGCGACCGAGCCGTGGCCCTGCAGGGTGGTGGTGAACAGGCCCTGGCCGGTGACCTGCCCGCGGACCATGCCCATCACGCCGCCCTGCGAGCCCATGAACATCGTGCCCTGGCGGAGGGTGCCGTCGAAGGCGAGCAGCCGGTCCGCCTCGACGTACAGGGTCTCGCCGGTGAGCGCCACGACGTGGACGTGGTGACCGCCGTGGCCGAAGTACACCGTGCCGCTGCCCTCGACCGTCATCAGGGGGGTCGCCTCGTCGGCGACCCGGCGGCCGATCATCGACATCAGGCCGCCCTGCCCGCCCTGGACGTTCGGGGTGAAGGAGACCTCGCCCCGGTAGGCGAGCATCGCGCCGCGCTGGCTGAACATGGTCTGCCCGGGGCCGACGGTCGCCTCGACCATCTTCGCGTTGACCTCGCGGAAGGGCATCAGACGTCCCCCGCCACCGTGTTGCGCTCGCTCGGCTGCACGTACACCAGGCCGTCCCCCTCGAACCGCATCTGGAAGGCCTCGCCGCCGCCCTCGCCGAGGAACGTCCGGAAGGTCACGCCGGACTGCAGCGTCTGGCGCAGGTTGCCCTGGTGGGCGACGTACGCGCCCGGGTCCACGGAGAGCGGGTACTGCGGCGAGACCCGCAGCACCACGGCGGGCCCGTCGGAGAGCAGGGCGGCCTGCCCGTGACCCTCGACGGTGGTGGTGAACAGCCCGTTGCCCTGGGAGGCGCCGCGCAGGCCGGTGAAGGTGGTGCCGGTGCGCAGGCCGGCGTCGGTGGCGAGCAGGTTGCTCGCCTCCACGTGGAGCGTGTCGCCCTGGAGGCCGACCAGGTTGATCTCGGAGGCGCGGTCGGCGAACCAGCAGGTTCCCCGCCCCTTCACCTCCATCAGTGTCATCTGCTCGCCGGTGAGGCGCCGGGTGACCATGCCGCGCAGGCCCTCGCCCCCGCCGCTGAGCTTCTTGAAGGCCATCTCCCCGTCGTAGGCGACCATCGACCCGTTCTTGGCCCGCACGGAGTCCCCGGTCATCTCGACGGCGAGCACCTTGCTTCCCTGAAGTCGGAACATCGCCACCCTGCGACCGTATCCGCCGGCGGGGCTCGGTGGACAGGGGCCGAAGGGGATGTGTGGCCCTGAAAATCCCCTTAGGGGACGGAAAGGGAACTCCGCGAGACCCGCGCCCGTTGGGCTGTCCGGGGGATGCCACAATGAGCCAGGCGCGCTTGTGCGTGTTTTCACAAAGTGTGACGTTCCTCCGACCGAAGGTGACCCGTGGAACTCCAGACCGCTGCCGCCCTCCGCCGCCTCCGCCTGGTGTCGGCGCCCGAGGCCGTGTCGTTCATCCTCCTGCTGGTGTGTTCGGTGCTCAAGCGCACCACCGAGTTTAACGCCGTACCGGTGATGGGCGCGGTCCACGCCGTGCTGTGGATCCTGTACGTCGTGTTCTGGGTGGACGCGTGGTACCGGGCCAAGTGGTCGCTGAAGACCGGCGCGCTGTACTTCGTGCTCGGCGTGCTGCCGTTCGGCGGCTTCTACGCCGAGCGCCGTCTGCGGCGGGAGACCGAGGACGCGGTGATCGCCGCCCGGGCGCGCAAGGAGATGGCGAAGGGGACGGCCACCGCATGATCGTCGCCTTCTCCGTGACCCCGCTCGGCGTGGGCGAGGACGTCGGCGAGTACGTCGCCGACGCCGTCCGTGTGGTCCGCGAGTCCGGTCTGCCCCATCGCACCGACGCCATGTTCACCTCCCTCGAAGGTGAGTGGGACGAGGTCATGGACGTGGTCAAGCGCGCCGTCGCGGCCGTGGAGGCGCGGGCCCCGCGCGTCTCGGTGGTGCTGAAGGCGGACATCCGGCCCGGGGTGCGGGACGGACTGACCTCCAAGGTGGAGACCGTGGAGCGGTATCTCGCCGCGGAGTGATCTCGCGGCGCGCGCACGCCCTCGCCGCCCACAGGGGGAGCCCCGGTCCGATGCGGGCCGGGGCTCCGTCGTGCCGTCGCCGGTTCGTCCTCGCCGGCCTGCCGCCGCCGGTTCGTCGTGGCCGGTTCTCGCCGTCGTTCCCCCCGCCCTCGTCCCCCGTATTGAGCGACTGCTCAAACAGGTGTACGTTTCGAGCCTCGGAGTTTGAGCGTTCGCTCAACTGCGCTGCCGGAACGGGGGGTTCAGGGTGGGAATCTATGTGGAGGCCAAGGTAAGGGCGGATCTCGAGGAGCTGTGGCTGCGTACCCAGGACGCGGCCTGCCACCAGCGATGGGACCTGCGCTTCACCGAGATCCAGCCGCTGCCCGGCCCCGAGGACGCCCCGGTCCGCTTCCGCTACGCCACCCGGGTGCTGCCGGGGTTCACCGTGGCCGGCACCGGCGTCTCGGCGGGGGAGCGGGAACGCCCCGACGGCACCCGGACCTCCGCCCTCCGTTTCGACTGCCCGCACCCGCTCTCCCCGCTCGTCGAGGGCAGCGGCTACTGGCGCTACGTCCCGGACGGCGACGGGGTGCGCTTCCTCACCGGCTACGACTACCGCCCCCGCTGGGGACGCCCCGGGGCCGTGCTCGACCGGCTGGTGTTCCGCCCGCTGATGGGCTGGGCCACCGCCTGGTCGTTCGACCGGCTCCGCCTCTGGCTGGAGCGAGGCATCACCCCGGAGCGGGCCCTGCTGCACTGGATCGCCGAGATGACGGTGCGCGCGCTGGTGATCGCCGTCTCCTGCTTCCTGCTCCTGGCCGGTCCGCTGCAGATCGCCGAGGTCGTCGGCCCGCTCGGCCCCGAGGCCGTCTTCGCCCTGCCGCTGGTGGCCGCGCTCGCCGTCACGCTCGCCCTGATCAAGACCCCGCTGCCCGGCACCCCGGCCGCCCGCCGCTGCCTGCGCACCCCGCCCCTGCGGGTCCGCGCGCCCCTGCTCCCGTCCCTCGACGGAGCCCGGGCGGGGGGAACCCCCGCCCTCGTCTGCGCGGAGGGGTCCGGGGCATGACGCGAGGATCGATCTTCCGCCGGGTGATGGGCGCCGACTTCGGCCGGCTCCACCCCGAACTGCGCCGCCGCTTCTCCGTCGGTCTGGAGAGCGGTGAGGCGTGCACCGGCACCGGGGTGATGGACCGCGTCTGGCACGGACGCGGCTTCGTCCGGCCGTTCCTGGCGCTCGGCGCCACCCGCAACATCCTGGTGCCCGAGGAGGGGCGCGACGTGCCGTTCGTCATCGAGAACGTCCCCTACGCCGACTCCTTCGGCCGGGAGACGGTCACCTTCGTGCGCACCTTCCACCTGCCGGGCGGTCCCCGCCGGTTCGACGCGCAGATGGTGCTCGCGCCGCGGGGCGACCGGATCCTCGACTACCTCGGCACCCACCAGCACCTCGCCAGCGACCTGCACCTCGCCGCCGGTGAGCGGGGGGAACTGGTCATCCGCTCCGGCGTGCACCGCTTCCGGGAGGGACCGGTGGACGTCCGGGTGCCCGAGCTCGTCGGCGGCGAAGCGGAGGTGCGGGAGGCGTTCGACGAGGAGACCGGGCGCTTCCGCATCCGGGTCCGCGTGGTCAACCGGTACTTCGGGCCGCTCTTCGGCTACGACGGCTCCTTCACCACCGTCCACACGGACGCCGCCCGCCTCGGTGTCCGCCCCGGGCTGCGGCCGGTGCGAGAGGAGGCCCGGGCGTGAGCGCCTCCGGCACGGACGGCGACCGCGACGGCGACCACGACGACGACCGCGACGGAGACCACGACGGCGACGG
>NZ_JACADT010001380.1:0-1130 GCF_013421635.1 Streptomyces sp. UH6
AAGGCGGCGCCGGGGAGCATGAACATCAGCACCCGGAAGATCATCTCGCTGCCGTAGTCGTTGGCGGCGATCAGCAGCAGCGGCACCCCGGTGAGCAGCAGCAGCGGCCTTGCGTGCCGGCGCAGCTCCCGCTGCCGGACGGCTCCGAGCAGGGCCAGCAGCATCACCGCGGCGGACAGGCCGCGCGCCGCCCAGGAGGTGGCGACGGCCCCGGTGCCGGTGGGCGTGGTGCCGTAGCCGGTCTCGACGTTGCCGCCGATGTCCCCGACGGAGGCGAGCATCTCGGGCAGCGCCGCGGAGAGGAAGGGCAGTGAGGCGGTGAGGTTCCAGGCGGCGAAGAGGGCGACCGCGGCCAGCAGCGGCACCCAGTCCCGGTGGCGCCGGGTGAGCGCGAGCACGCCGAGGGAGGCGATCAGCACCACCGGGGTGAGCTGGTGGGAGAGGACGACCGGGACCATCACCGTGATCAGCGCCGTGGTCCACACGGCCTGCCGGGGCCCGCGGCGTTCGGCGGCCGGGAAACGGCGCAGCACCAGCGCGATCACCGCCAGGTGCAGTGTCAGGGCGAGCGACTGCGGCGAGAAGTAGTCCTGGCCCACCCAGTTGCCGACGCAGAAGACCCAGACGGCGGTCCAGATCAGCCGCCGGTCCTCGGTGAAGGTGCGGTAGACCAGCACCAGCGGGACGAGCAGCAGCACGCCGGAGATCAGCGGCCACCAGCTCATCAGGGTGAGCGTGTCCTCCACACCGGCCAGCCGCACGGCGGCGGCCTGGAGGGCGAAGAAGCCGGGCCACTGGTCGTAGACGGCCATGTCGCCGAGTTCGTCCCCGGTCTGCAGGCCTCCGGCGGTCAGCAGGTGGCCGACGACGGCGTCGTGCTTCCACGCCCAGGCGTGGAGCGGGGTGGGGTAGACGAGGGCCTGGGTGGCGCGTTCCATGACCAGGAGCACGAGGACGTACGCCAGGGACCACGCGTCGGCGCGGCCGGTGCGGCGGACGGTGGACCAGAACCCGGCGGTGAGCACCGCGAGTCCCGCCCAGAAGGCCGGATGCACGGCGGTGACCAGCCCGAAGTCGTCCAGCGTGGTCACGTCGGTGGCGCGGACGGCGTATCCCCAGAGGGCGGCCGC
>NZ_JACADT010001381.1:0-1128 GCF_013421635.1 Streptomyces sp. UH6
CGCAAGCGGTTCTGCTCGCGTTCGGACTGCGGCGCGCCGGTGGGCCGGGCCCGCGGCGACCGCCCGGGCCGCACCGAGGGGTTCTGCACCAAGTGCGGACACCCCTACTCCTTCGTGCCCAAGCTGCGTGCCGGCGACGTCGTGCACGGGCAGTACGAGGTGGCGGGCTGCCTGGCCCACGGCGGGCTGGGCTGGATCTACCTGGCGGTGGACCGCGCGGTCTCCGACCGGTGGGTCGTCCTCAAGGGCCTGCTGGACACCGGCGACCAGGACGCGATGGCCGCCGCCATCTCCGAGCGGCGGTTCCTGGCCGAGATCGAGCACGCCAACATCGTGCGGATCTACAACTTCGTCGAGCACCTGGACCAGCGGACCGGCTCCATGGACGGCTACATCGTCATGGAGTACGTCGGCGGGAAGTCGCTGAAGGACATCGCCAACGGCCGCCGCACCCCGGACGGCCGGCGGGACCCGCTGCCGGTGGAGCAGGCCTGCGCCTACGGGATCGAGGCGCTGGAGGCGCTGGGCCACCTGCACAGCCGCAACCTGCTGTACTGCGACTTCAAGGTCGACAACGCGATACAGACCGAGGACCAGCTCAAGCTGATCGACATGGGCGCGGTCCGGCGGATGGACGACTTCGAGTCGGCCATCTACGGCACGGTGGGCTACCAGGCGCCCGAGGTCGCCACGGTGGGCCCGTCGGTCGCCTCCGACCTGTACACGGTGGCGCGGACCCTCGCGGTGCTCACCTTCGACTTCCACGGCTACACGACGGTGTTCGCGGACTCGCTGCCCGACCCGGACCAGACCGAGGTGTTCCGGCGGTACGAGTCGTTCTACCGGCTGCTGGTGCGGGCCACCGACCCGGACCCGGCGCGCCGGTTCGCCTCCGCCCAGGAGATGGCGGAGCAGCTCACCGGCGTGCTGCGCGAGGTGGTCGCGCTGCGGTCCGGCCGCCCCCGGCCCGCCCTCTCCACCCTGTTCGGCCCCGAACTGCGGGTCACCGACTCCCAGTTGTTCGGCGACCGGGACCCGGAGGTCTCACGTCTCGGCGCCCGCCGGAACCCGCGGGGCGGGCTGTTCGCCCGGCGACGCGCGGACACCCCGACGGCGGGAGGGGTTCCG
>NZ_JACADT010001382.1:0-1127 GCF_013421635.1 Streptomyces sp. UH6
TGGACGCCGGATCCACCCGCTGGGCGCAGGGCGGCATAGCCGCCGCCCTGGGAGAGGGCGACACCCCCGGGCAGCACCTCGACGACACCCTGGTCGCGGGCGCGGGACTCTGCGACGAGGAGGCCGTGCGCCTGCTGGTCACCGAGGGCCCCGACGCGGTGCGCCGCCTGATCTCCACCGGCGCCCGCTTCGACACCGACCCGGGCGGCCGGATCGCGCTGACCCGTGAGGGCGGCCACCACCGCCGCCGCATCGCGCACGCGGGCGGTGACGCCACCGGAGCCGAGATATCCCGTGCCCTGGTCGAGGCGGTCCAGGCCCGCGGCCTGCGGACCGTCGAGCACGCCCTGGTCCTCGACCTGCTCACCGATGCCGAGGGCCGCACGGCAGGCGTCACCCTGCACGTCATGGGCGAGGGCGCGCACGACGGCGTCGGCGCCGTCCACGCCCCCGCGGTGGTTCTCGCCACCGGCGGCATGGGCCAGGTGTTCTCCGCCACCACCAACCCGTCGGTCTCCACCGGCGACGGCGTGGCGCTCGCGCTGCGGGCCGGCGCCGAGGTCAGCGACCTGGAGTTCGTCCAGTTCCACCCGACCGTCCTCTTCCTCGGCCCCGACGCCGAGGGCCAGCAGCCGCTGGTCTCCGAGGCGGTGCGCGGCGAGGGCGCCCACCTGGTCGACGCGGACGGGGTCCGGTTCATGGTCGGCCAGCACGAGCTGGCCGAGCTGGCCCCGCGCGACATCGTGGCCAAGGGCATCATGCGCCGGATGCGGGAGACGGGCGCCGCGCACATGTACCTGGACGCCCGCCACTTCGGCGCCGAGATGTGGGAGCACCGCTTCCCGACCATCCTCGCCGCCTGCCGGACGCACGGCATCGACCCGGTCACCGAGCCGATCCCGGTCGCCCCGGCCGCCCACTACGCCTCCGGCGGCGTCCGCACCGATTCGACCGGCCGCACCACCGTGCCCGGCCTCTACGCCTGCGGCGAGGTCGCCTGCACCGGCGTCCACGGCGCCAACCGGCTGGCCTCGAACTCCCTGCTGGAGGGGCTGGTCTACGCCGAGCGGATCGCCGCCGACATCGCGGCCGGAGGCACCGTGCCCGCGGGCGCCGCGGGCCTCACC
>NZ_JACADT010001383.1:0-1127 GCF_013421635.1 Streptomyces sp. UH6
GCATGAGGCCGGGAGGCCCCTGGTGGTGACGGCCGGTCGTGCGTGACGGGCATCGGTGCGGACGCCGCCCACGGAGTCACGCTCTCCGGCGCCGGGATCCGGTGTCCGGGCGGCGCGGGTGGCCGGGCGGCGGCCTGCTGCGTTCCGAACGCGCTCCCCGGTGCCCACGGGTCGTGCCGTGGCGGCGGGGCCTGCCGCGGTACCTGCCCCGGGCCGGCGGCGCGCGACCGGCCCGTGTCGGCGGCGGCGTCCTCGAAGTGCCGTGCGTGAGCCCCGTTGGGCAGCAGGCTGATCGGCACGCGCTCGCCGGTGAGTGACATCCGGTAGCGCGCGCAGCCCAGCCACTGGTCGTCGCTGTCGCAGTAGTAGTCGCGCCAACCCCGCAGGCTCTCCCTGAGCAGCGGGAACAGGGGGCACCCTGTGGCGTGCGAGCAACCCACGTCGCTCCTTCCCGATCGGCCGCACCACCCGTTCCGAAAGGGCGGTCGCCGTTCTCGATTTCATGCCTTCGCCGCGCCGGGTCGACGATCTCGAGACGGCACCGTGACGGCCTGTCATGTCGCGGAGGCGTGCCTCCCTTTCCTTGACGGGCGAGATGGAACCACCGTTCCGCACCCCCGGGCAAATCCAGGGGGAATTCCCCGGACCGGGGCCGATTGACATCTGTGCGGGAGATATGCGGTGCGATGCTCGTGAGCCTTTGTCTGCCATGTCAGGACAATCGGCGGCGCCAGTGGAACCGTTTCGGGCGTGACGGGAGCCGGCGGTAAGTCAATTGTGCGTGAGGCCGGTGAGTGTGCGTATTCGGTTGTGGCGAGAACGTGAATGCGATTGTGAAGGAATCGCTGATTTTCCGTGTGCCGCACGAAGGCATGGACACAGGGAAGACAAAGGCGTGGCACAGGGGAACGGGGCGTGGACGCGGCGGCACCGGTCGACCAGGTGCCAGGTCGACCGGTGCCGGGAGAGCTCCGGGGATGCGTGCGCGCGTACGTCAGCGGCCGGTGGCGGCCACCTCGTGGGCGGCGCGCCTTCCGAGGGCCGACGGCCGGCCGAAGGGGGCGACCGGGCCCAGGCCCACGGGGAACGGGTCGTGACGGACGCGGTCGCCCGGAACACCGGACTGC
>NZ_JACADT010001384.1:0-1122 GCF_013421635.1 Streptomyces sp. UH6
CCTGGGGCTGGCCCCGGCGCTGCTGCTGGCGTCGGGCGGGCTGGGGCTGATGGCGGCGTGGACCGCCGCCGACGCCCACGCCTGGTCCCCCACCGCCCGGCTGGCGGGCGTCGCGGTCACGGTGGCGCTCACGCTGGTGCTGCTCGCCTACTGTTCGCCGCTCGGCCGCGGCGGGCTGATCGGGGCGGGCGCGGTCGTCGTGGCGACCGTCGTGTGGGAGGCCGTCGCTCTGCTCCAGGACCGGGGTGACCGGGTCGGGGCGGTGATGGCCGTGGTCTCCGTGGTCCTGCTGGGGCTGCTGCCGCGGTTCGCGCTGATGGCCTCGGGGTTGACGGCGCTGGACGACAAGCGGTCCTCGGGCACCTCGGTCAGCCGTCACGAGGTGGCCAACGCCCTCGCTGCCACCCACCGGGGGCTGGCGCTCGCCACCGTCGTCACCGCCGTGTCGGCGGCGGCGGGCGGCTGGCTGCTGACCTCCTCGGCGGGGGCGAACGTCTGGACGGTCTGCCTGGCGTCGCTGACCGCCGTGGTGCTGCTCTCCCGGGCCCGGGCGTTTCCGCTGGTCGCCGAGGTGGTGGCGTTGTTCGCGGCGGCGGGGCTGATCGTCGTGCGCCTCGCCGTGCTGTGGCTCGGCCACTCGGGAGGCGCCGGCGCGCTGGCCCTCCTCGGGGCGGCGGCGCTGCTGCCGCTGCTGGTGCTGGCGGTGGAGCCGCCCGAGCATGTCCGGGTGCGGCTGCGGAGGTTCGCCGACCTGATCGAGTCCATCGGGGTGATCGGCTTGTTCCCGCTCGCGATCGGGGCGTTCGGGATCTACGGGCAGCTGCTCGACAAGTTCTGACAGGGCACGTCCGGTCCGTCGGAGACCGGACACCGGCCGGTCGCCGTTCCTGGCGGGACGGGGACCGGACGCGGCGCGGGAGGAGAGAGGCGAGATGCCGAGCGGGGACAACTGGCAGAGCGACGTGCTGCGCGACCTGAGGGGCGGCGGTGGGTCGCAGCAGGCTGCCCCGCCCGCGGGCGCGTGGCCCCAGCAGGCACCGCAGCAGACACCGCAGCAGGAACCTCAGCAGGCACCGCGAGCGGGCTCACCACAGCCACCTCAGCAGGCGCCGCGGCAGACAC
>NZ_JACADT010001385.1:0-1119 GCF_013421635.1 Streptomyces sp. UH6
CACCGGCTGACCTACCTGCCGCCCGGCCTGGTCGCCGACGCCGACCTCTCCGCCGTTCCGCCGGGCGCCGACGTGCTGGTCCGCGGCCTGGGGCTGGCCTTCTTCGACCTGATGGCCCTGCTCACCGAGGGCCGGGGCGGGCGTTACACCCGCGACGGCGACGGCGCCCTGCGGTACGTCCCGTCGGGACGCGAGCCACGGCTGCTCGTGGGCTCCCGCCGGGGCCTGCCCTACCGCGGCAAGCCGACCCACCGGCCGGTCCTCGGACTCCCCCGGGAGCTGCGTCACTTCCCGGACGTCGCGGAGCGGCTGCTCGCGCGGGACGGGACCGTCGACTTCCGCCGGGACCTCTGGCCGGTCGTCGTGAAGGACCTCGGCCACGCGTACTACCGCGAACTGTTCGCCGCCCGCCCGGAACACACCACCATGCCGTGGTGGCAGTTCGAGGAGCTTCACGCCACGGCCACCCCGCAGGAGCGGGACGAACTCGTCGCGAAGGCCGTCCCCGAGCCCGCCCACCGGTTCGACCTCGACGCCCTCCGCGCACCGCTGCGCCACGCCGCCTTCGCTTCCGCCGAGGCCTTCGGGACGCACTTCGCCGCCCTGCTGGAGCGTGAGCTGAGGCGCGGCGCCGATCCGGCCCGGTCCGCCGACACGGCCGTCTACGGCGCGCTGCTGCTCTTCTTCGACCGTCTCCCGCGGCTGCGCGGGCGCATGGACCCCCGGTCCGAGGCCGCGGAGCTCGACGGCGCCTGGCTCTCGCTGTTCAACCTGGTCGCCAGCGGACCGCCGGCGTTCCGCCTGGAGGAGCTGCTGGCACTGTGCCGCGCGGGCGTGGTCCGGCCCCTCGGCTCGGCGATGCGGGTGGAACTCGACGAGTCGGCCGGGCTGTACCGGGCCGGCGGCGCGAACTTCCCCGGCACGTTCACGGCCGCGGTCCTCGTCGACGCCCGGGTGCCCGATCCGACGGTCTCGGGCACCGCCGACCCGCTCCTGGCGTCGCTGCACGCCGCCGGGGCGGCGACGGAGGAGGTCCTCGGCGACCCGGCCACCGGGTACCGGACGACGACCGGGAGGATCGCCGTCGACGGGCACGGACGCCTCGTCGGCGCCGACGGC
>NZ_JACADT010001386.1:0-1119 GCF_013421635.1 Streptomyces sp. UH6
GGCGCCCTGACGGTCCCGCGCCGGGCCGGCCCCGGCCCCCGGATGGCTCGGACGGGGGCGTTTACCGTGGGGCGGCAGAACCCACTCTGAAAGTATGGGCGGGCCCGGAGAGCCACCCGACGGCACACCGGACGGCGCCGCGGGCGGCAGCGAGGACGAGTACCGATCCGTCGTCTTCGACGAATCGTTCGTCAAGGCTGCCCGCCTCCAGGAGTACAGCGCGCAGGAACGTCTCACCGACCACGCCCCGCCGGTGCGGACCCGGCCCAGCGGGATCCACCGGCTCTCCCGACAGGCCCTGGTGCTGGCCCTCCTCGTGACCATCGCCTTCGTGACCGCCGTCTACCTCGGCATGCGCTCGCCGCACCCTCCGCCCGCCGCCCACCGGGACACCGAACCGGTACGGGTCACCGTGGTCCCGCTCGCCCCCAGGGTGCCCGTCCCCGGAGCGGCGGAGGCCGCGCGGCTCTACGAGGCGAGCCCGGCGCGCGGCTTCGAGACCGGCGAGAAGGCCGTCACGATGCCACCCGCCCGGCGCACCGAGCACTTCTCCGACGGCCAGGTCATCGCCGCGCTCGCCGCCGCCCGGGACTACGTGATCGGCTCCTCGCTCGACCCGAAGGTGCTGATGGGCGACGCCACCCGCTCGGTGCGGGTGCTGCTCGACCCCGACCAGTTCGACCAGTTCGACCGCAGCATGGGCGAGACCACGGGCGGCGACGCCGGCGGGAGCGACGCCGCGGCCGACGCCTCCGCGCCGCTGGGCTGGCTGGTCCGCTTCGACCCCACACGGGTCCGGCTCGCCGACCCGGAGGTCCGGGCACGCGGCACGTTCAAGGTCGTCGAACGGAACACCACCACCCTGGAGGTCGTCGCCGACCACGTCTTCGTCTACGCCCTCACCGGGGCCGCCGGCGCGGAGGACGACGGCGGCGACAAGGCGGGCAAGGCCGACGGTGCCGACGGGGCGGACAAGGCCGACGCGAAGCGGGAGCGCGTCTCGCTGTTCACCGTGCGGCGCGAGGTGCGGATGCGCTTCGACCCGGACAACCTGCGGCTGCGGCAGGTGCAGGTGGTGTCCGCCTCGGTGCAGGCCGGGCCGCTGTCCTGCACCGGCGA
>NZ_JACADT010001387.1:0-1115 GCF_013421635.1 Streptomyces sp. UH6
AGGCGGCGCAGCGACTCCGGGGCGGGGGTGCGGATGGTGATCCGCAGCCCGCCGTCGGGGAGCTCCTCGGCGGCGTCGTGCGGGTAGTACTCGGCGACCCAGCGGCCGGCCGGGCCGACCTCGACCACGACCTCCGGGTCGTCGGCGGAGGGCTGGACCAGTCCGGCGGACAGGTCGCGCGGCTCGATCCGGGGCGGCTCGGAGGGCTCGTCCAGGATGCGGATCTCGGCGACCCGGTCCAGGCGGAAGGTGCGGCGCGCCTCGGAGCGGCGGCACCACGCCTCGACGTAGGTGTGGCCCACGCTGACCAGGCGGATCGGGTCGATCTCCCGCTCGCTGACCTCGTCGCGGGCGGGCGACCAGTACCGGATCCACAGCCGGCGGCCCTCGGAGATGGCCCGGTCGACGTCGGCGAAGACGCCGCCCTCGGACTCGAAGGTCACCGACAGGCGGGAGCTGGCCTCGGCGGTCTCGCCGGCCGCGGTCTCCACCTTGGCGGTGGCGCGCAGCAGCGCCTGCCGGTCGCCCTCGCGCAGACCGGGCAGGGTGGCCACGGCACGGGCGGCGACCAGCAGCGCGGTGGCCTCGTCGGAGGCGAGGCGCAGCGGCTGGGCGGCCTCCGAGGAGAGCGCGGCGGGGTTGTGCCACCAGATGCGCTCGCCGTCGGTGTCGATGTCCAGCAGGTCGCCGCCGCGGAAGCTGGTGCCGCACATGGGCAGCAGCTCCAGGTCGGCGATCAGCTCGTCCCCGGTGATGCCGAAGGCGCGCGCCACATCGGCGACGCGGGCGCCGGGGCGCTCGCGGAGGTAGGTGACCAGGGAGAGCATCCGCCGGGTCTGGTCGATGGCGTTGGCGGGGCGGTTGCCCCGGCTGGTCGTCATGCTGACGTTCCCCTCACTGCTGCCGGCGTTTCCCTCATGCGGACCCTCAGCCCTTGGCCACGGCGCGCAGCCGGTCGATCACGTCGGCGCGCAGTTCGGCCGGCTCCACCGCCACCACGTCGGGCCCGAACTCGACGAGCAGGGCGTCGAGGCCGTGGCCGTAGGGGATCTCCACCTCGTCCCAGCCGTCGCCGAGCGGCCGGACGGCGGTGGCGCGGGCGCGCAGCGGGTAGC
>NZ_JACADT010001388.1:0-1109 GCF_013421635.1 Streptomyces sp. UH6
TCCCGGTGCAGCACCCCCACCTCGTGCGCGGCCCGCAGCGCCGCCAGCACGTCCGCCCCGACGGCAGCCGCGCGGGCGGGGGGCAGCGCGCCCTCGGCCTCCAGCACGTCGGACAGTGACAGGCCGCGGACGAGCTCCATCACGATCCAGGGGCGCCCGCCGTCGGTGACCACGTCGTAGACCGTGACCACCGAGCGGTGCGAGATGCGGGCCGCCGCCCAGGCCTCCCGCTCCAGCCGGGCGTACATGCGCTCGACCTCGTCGTCCGGCAGTCCGGCCGGCGCGCGGACCTCCTTGACGGCCACCTCGCGGCGCAGCACCTCGTCGCGGGCCCGCCACACGGTGCCCATGCCGCCGCTGCCGAGCGGGGACAGCAGGCGGTAACGGCCGGAGACGAGGCGTTCCGCGTCCGGTTCCTCCGTCATGGCTCACCTCTTCTCTCCAGGACCGGGTGACCGGTTCACCCCGGGAACGCTTTTCGGAACGTTCCACGGGGGTACGGGGACTGCCGGGGCGTGGCCTCCCCGGTGTTCTGCCCGCCCGCGGGGCGGGGGATGCGCGACGGGCGTCACCCGCGGTGACCTGCGATCCTGGTGGCGAGGTCCGGCCGGCCGCTGTGCCGGTTGTCCAACTCGCCCTGAAACCTCATGCATCGGGTGAGGAGTTGTCAACCGTCTTGCGGAAAAGGTGAATTCTGTGATCGAGATGCGCCATCCCCCACCAAGGGCGATAGGGTTGCCCTGCCCGGGCCGGGTGGACTCGTACGGGTGGGGAGTGTCATGGAACAGATAACGATGCGTAACAGGGCGCGAGTCCCTGCGATCACCTGCGGAAGCAGCGCGAGCAGTTCGCGCCTCGACCGCCATCTGTCGGTGCTTTCGGGCCCCGCGATACCGCAGCGCGAGACGGTGGAGGCCACCTCGCTGATGCGCGAGCTCACGGCGCGTGACGTGCCGCGGGAGCGTGGCAAGGGACACCGGGTCCAGCGGGTGTCGCTCTTCGCGCCGCTGCGCCGGCTGACCCGCTCGCTCTTCGGCGGGCGCTGAGCCGCCGACCCTCCGGCGGGCGGCCTGCCGTCCGCCCCCACCGCCGGTTCTCCGCTGCGCCCA
>NZ_JACADT010001389.1:0-1105 GCF_013421635.1 Streptomyces sp. UH6
CCGTGACCACCTGGCAGGCGTCGGCCCGCAGTTCCGCCGCCGACGACGTGCTGCACCACAGCGGCCCGCTCAGCTCGGCCGCCGCCGACGTGTACCGCGCGCTGGCCGGCGCCAACACCGCGGCCTCCAGCGGTCTGCTGGCCGGCGGCAACGAGACCCCGGACAGCCGCAAGCGGTACGAGGAGGACATCCGCACCGCGGCCAACGGCCTGGCCACCGCCGCCGCCAGCTCCGACCCGGACTCCGCCTCCGGCCGCACCGTCGCGCACCTCAACGAACTGCTGCCCCGCTACAAGGGGCTGGTGGAGCGGGCCCGCGCCAACAACCGGATGGGCTACCCGCTGGCCGGGGCCTACCTGCGGTACGCGGACGAGCTGATGCGGGAGGAGATGCTCCCCGCCGCCGAGGACGTCTACCTCCAGGAGGACCGCCGCCTGCGCGAGGACTACGCCGACGCCACGCCCTACCCGTGGTTCGCCCTGGTCCTCGGTGTCGCCGCGCTCGCCGCCCTCGGCTGGGCGCAGCGCCGCGAGTACCGCCGCACCAACCGGGTGCTGAGCCCCGGCCTGCTGGCGGCGACCTCCGCCGTCACCGTGGTGCTGCTGTGGCTGCTGGCCGGGCACACCCTCGCCCGGACGGGGCTCGACGACTCCTACCAGCACGGCGTGAAGTCCCTGAGCCTGCTGAACGACGCCCGTACCGCCTCCCTCCAGGCGCGCGGCGCGGAGAACCTGACGCTGGTGAACCGGGGCGCGGAGAGCGTGAAGACATCGGACGGCGAGTTCCGCGACAAGTTCGAGGTGGCCTTCGAGGAGTCGATGACGGATCTGTCGCGGACCCTGGACGCGGCCGCCTGGACCGCCGGCGACCCGGAGGTCGACAAGCCGGTGGAGACCGCGAGGAGCAGCATGCTCGAGTGGCAGAAGCGTCACGAGGAGGCCCGGAAGGCCGACGACGCCGGCGACTACCAGGAGGCCCTCGACCGGATCATCGGACCGGACGACAAGTCCCCCACCCGGGTCTGCTTCGACAACGTCGACCGGTCCATCCGGGAGGCGATGAGTTATGAGAAGAAGGAGTTCCGGCAGGCCGCGGCCGACGGGCG
>NZ_JACADT010000139.1:0-9002 GCF_013421635.1 Streptomyces sp. UH6
TCGTCGCGCCCGCCGGCATCACCGGAACGGTCCGCAACCTGTGGCGGCGGCGCAGGGGCGCCGCGTGAGGGCCGCCACCGGACCCACGCGGCGGCGCCCCGGGCCGCACCACACCGAAGGAGGCACCACCGTGCAGCGCACACGAAGGTTCCGTCGCGCGACGCGACTCGTCGGGCTGCTCACCGCGGGCGCCCTGCTCGCCGCGTGCGGCGCCGGCGGGCGGCCCGACGACGGCGAGGGGAAGACCACGCCCGACGTCGGCATCACCGAGGACACCATCAAGATCGGCGGCCACTTCCCGCTGACCGGTGTCGCCGCCCCCGGCTACAGCGAGATCCCCAGCGGCCACAAGGCCTACTACGACTACGTCAACGCCAACGGCGGGGTGAACGGCCGCACGATCGAGTACGTGGTCAAGGACGACGCCTACAACCCGACCAACACCAGCACGGTCACCAACGAGCTGGTCCTCAAGGAGGAGATCTTCGGCATGGTGGCCGGGCTCGGCACGCCCACCCACACTGCCGTGGTCGACTTCCTGAACGCCGAGAAGGTCCCCGACCTGATGGTCTCCAGCGGCTCCCTGATGTGGGGCGACGACCCCGCGAAGCGGCCGTGGACCTTCGGCTGGCAGCCGGACTACATGATCGAGGGCAAGATCATCGGGCAGTGGGTCAAGGAGAACATGCCCGACGCCAAGGTCGGCCTGTTCCTCCAGGACGACGACTTCGGCCGCGACGGCGAGGCGGGCGCCCGCAAGTACATCGACGGCCAGATCGTCGAGACCGTCAAGTACACGCCCGGCAACACCGACGTCGCCCCGCAGCTGGCCAAACTCCAGGCCGCCGACGTCGACCTGGTCCTCGGCTTCAACGTGCCGTCCTACACGGCGCTCAGCCAGCTCACCGCCATGAAGATCAACTTCAAGGCGAAGTGGTTCTACAGCAACGTCGGTTCCGACCCGGCGCTGGTCGGCTCCCTGCTGGCCCGGTTCTCCGAGGGCAAGGTCAAGAGCAGCGCCGCCCTGCTCGACGGCGTCCTCACCACCGAGTACATCCCCGGCGTCGACGCCACCGACAGCGAGTGGCTGAAGCTGTGGCAGAAGGTGTGGGACGCCCACGGCGCGGAGGGCGAACTCACCAACTACCGCATCTACGGCATGTCCCAGGCCTACACCTTCGTCCAGGCGCTCCAGGCCGCCGGGGACGACCCGTCCCGCGAGGGCGTGGTCGCGGCGCTGGAGAAGGTCGGCGCCACCCTGGAGGGCCCCGGCCTCGCCCCGTTCCGGTACTCCGAGGACAGCCACCTCGGCATCTCCGGCATGGAGGTCGTCCGCCTGAAGGACGGCAAGGGCGAGTCCCTGACGCCCGTCCTGGTCACCGACATCGGTGACGCGCCGATCACGGAGGACGACTCGGCGGCGAAGGACGTGCCGCCGGCGAACGGCATCCCGGACGTCGAGCCGGCGTCCTGACCGGGGGAGTGGTGACGGCACCCGTCCCACCGCCGTCACCACTCCTCGCCTTCGCCGCCGTTCCGGAGCACGCTCCCCCCCCCCCGCGATCCGGCCGGGGGACCGGTCGGCCACGCATCCTGGGCGCGCAGCCGCGCGGCAGCCTCAAGTGACTCCGGTCCGCGTGCACGAGGACGGTGACGCGGGTGGTGCCGATCGATCAATCCTGGTTCGCCCGCCACAGCCACCGAAGAGCGTCCGGCAGCAGGACGCCGCCGTGGTTGGGGCTGTGTCCGCCGTCCCCCAGGACCAGTCGGAAGTCGTAGCCGGCTTCGGCGAGAGCGGCTGCCACGCGCAGGTTCTCGGCGAGCCAGTTCCCCTGCGGCTCGTTCCAGCGCAGGTCACGGTGGCCGGTTTGCATGAAGACGCGCAGCGGCTTGCGGGGGACGCGGGAGATGAGGTCGGGGTAGGGGTTGCCGTCCGGCATCTGCGCGAAGCTGGACAGGTATCCGATGACGCGGCGGAACTTGTCCGGACGCAGCCATGCGGCGGTAAGGGCGCAGTTGCCGCCGCTGCTCCCCCCGCAGATGCCCCACCTTTCCGGTGATCGAGCGATGGCCCAGCGCTCCGCGACCTGCGGGATGATCTCGGTGAGAAGGAAGGTGACGTACCGGTCGTCGAAGGCGTCGTACTCGTTGTTGCGGTTCTTCGGGTTCTCCGCATCGGGGAAGACGCCGGGATCGACGAACACGCCGATGGTGACGGGGATGTCGCCGCGGTGGACGAGGTTGTCCAGGACGATCGCGCCACGTACCTCCCCTGCGGGATCCAGGTACCACCATCCGTCCTGGAACACCATCAGGGACGCCGGTTCAGCCGGGTCGTACTGTGCGGGCACGTGTACCCAGAACCTCCGGAAGGTTCCCGGGTAGATCTCGCTGTCCCTCCACTCGAGCTCGACCGTCTCGCCGACGGGGACGCCCGGCCGTGGAGCGGAATCCGGTCCGTGGACGTAGCGCACGTCGGACTGGTCGATCGGAAGTGGCTGGTAGGGCATCTCCATGGTCACGGGGAACAACCGTAGAGCGACCACCACCCCTGGACGCAAGGGAACAACGTCCAGACGCTCCACCGCGCAGCCTCGGCGCGGGACTGGCGAGCCGCCGGTACGCCTGACGCTCGAACGGTCTCCGACGAACGATCACGGCCGGCCCGTGTCGTACCCGGCGGGAGGGAACCCCGCCGGATCCGGCGCCGGGTGCTGATCGAGGTCGAGCAGCATGTCGAGCGAGAGGGACCGGTCCGCCTCCGGGAAGGAGCCCACCGCTCGGAAGCCGTTCTTCTCGTAGTAGCGGATGGCGCGGGCATTCTCGGCGCGGACGCCGCCCCACAGGATGATCCTCGTCCTGCCGAGCAGCCGTGCGACCTCCGTGACGAGCGGGAGGACCAGCGTCCCGACGCCCCGGTCCTGGTAGTCGTCGGCCAGCGTGAGGCCGAAGCGGCAGTCGGTCGTCCCGGTGAGGCGGATGCCCGCGTCCTCGTAGCGCGCGAGGTCCGTCGGTGTCAGAGCGAGGCTGAACTCGAGAAGGCCGACGATCCTGCCGGACGACACGTCCTCGAGTACCAGCCTGAGCTTGTCGTAGCGCGCGATCGCGGCACACAGCTCCCGGGCGGTCGCGAGGTCGTACCCGTCGAACGTGCTGAAGCGCCGCGATGCGGGAGACATTGCCTCGAGGAACGCGGCCAGGCGCCCCGCGTCGGCGTGCGTGAGAGGGCGGAAGACGACGGCCGAACCGTCCGGGGCGGTGAGACGGCGAGTGAGGCACCGGGGGTCCTCGGCGATGTCCGTCAGCGTGAGCAACTCCGTCAGCCTCTCTGCCGGTCGGTGAACTCGGGCCGACGCCGGGCCTCGAGGTGGTGGACGTGGCTCGCCCGGAAGGAGGCGAGGGCTTACGACAGCTCCTTGCGCATGACGGTGCACATCGTCTCGTGGCGGCGCAGCGTTCCGTCGGGGGCCTGTTCGTCCCATGCGTCCGGCCGGCGGTCGTAGGCGCGGTAGCCCAGCCGCTCGTAGAGGGCACGGGCACGTGGATTGCCGTCCTCCACGCCCAGTTCCGCCTGCCGCAGCCCGCGCGCCCTGATGCGCTGTTCCGCGGCCTCGATGAGCACCGTGCCCACGCCGCAGGACTGCAGCGCGGGGTGGACGGCGAGTTGCCACAGCGTGCCCACGCCGTCCTTGGCCCGGTAGTCGACACCACCCTTGGCGATCGGAACACCGGCGCGGGCGCAGACGGCCAGATAATCGACCTCGCCGTGCCGTCTGCGGTCCAACTGCTGTGCGACGCCGGCGAGATGGTGGGCGGAGCCGGCCCATCCGCACGATGCCAGATCCGCGTGCACCAGGTCGCGCACGGTCAGCTCCAACGCGACAACGGTCACTTGCAGCACCTCCGCCTCGTCGGCATCCTCCCCCGTACCGGGTCGGTGCGCCACGGATTTCTCCGCTCCGAACCGTCTCCTCGCCGGACAGCCCCGCGCTGGAACGATGGGCGGGACACGCCAACGAAAGAGGTCGGCAACCATGAAGTACACGCCGGAGGGCGGCATCGCGGGCAGGACCACCTCGCTCGTCCCCGCCACGGAGGAGCACCTGCCGCTGCTCGCGACGTGGTTCGCGGACCCCGAGTTCGTCCGTGACTGGGGCGGACGGCCTCTCACCCGCGAGGAAGTGGCCGCCAAGTACACCGGAAGGCGGCGTCCGGCCGTCGTCCCGCTGCTGGTCCTCAAGGGCGCCGACCCCGTGGGCTACGCCCAGTACGTCACCGCAGGCCCTCGCGATGGCGGCATCGACATGGTGCTCCTGCCTCACGCGCAGGGCCGGGGCCACGGCCCGGACGCCGCCCGAGCCCTCGTCCGGCACCTCCATACCGTCGTGGGGTGGGACCGGGTGACCGTCGATCCCGAAGCGTCCAACCGCCGGGCCGTCAGGGCGTGGAGCAAGGCGGGCTTTCGTCCGGTCGGCACACGGGGGAGCCGGCTGCTGATGGAGTGCAGGTCCGCACCCGGCGGTCCGCCACGAGCGGCCGCGCCCGGGCCGATCCGGGTGCCGACGGGACTCGTGGTCCTTGTCGGCCCGCCGGCCTCGGGCAAGAGCAGCTTCGTCCGGGCCCTGATCGCGCGGGGGCACATCGACGAGGACGCCGTGGTGTCCAGCGACGAGATCCGCGCGGAGCTCTTCGTCACCTCACCTGCCGGCGGGAAGACCGACGCGGACGCGGCGGACGCCCGGATCTTCGAGGAACGTGACCGGAGGATCGCCGCCCGGCTCGCCGACGGACGGACAGCGGTCGCCGAGTCCACGAACGTGACCCCGCGGGCGCGCACCCGCCTCATCGCCCTCGCCAGGCGCTTCGACGCCCCGGTGACCGTGCTGCGCTTCGCCCCGGACCTCGGCGCTCTTCTCGAGCAGCACGCGGGGCGGGGCCGCACCGACGTCACCACCGCCGACGTCCACGCCTCCGCCGCGGTCATGGCCCGTCATGGCGGGGCCGGCCAACTGCGCTCCGAGGGCGCACACGCTGTTCACGACGTCCCCGGGCGCCGTCAAGGGGTCACTCCCGACGAGGCCGCGGCACGCTTCTCCTTCGCCTGACGGGCCGGCCGACGCCGAAGCCGCGGCGGTGCCGAGGGCGCGGCCCCGCCGTCACCCCTCGTCGTCGACGTGGCGGAGCACCGCGTCGGCCGGGATCCAGGGGAAGCGGATGCCCGGGAACCTCGCGGTCCACGGACCGCGCGGGTCGAAGGCGAGGACCGCCTCGACGAACGGCCGGGGCGGCAGGTAGCCGTGGTCGGCGACGTAGTGGCCCAAGAGCTGCGGGGCGGCGAAGGCGGTCCCGGGCGGGCCGGGGACCCGGATCTCACCGGTGCCCGCGCTCGGGCACAGCTGCCCGGGCCTCGGCACGTACCAGGGGTCGGCGGCGGGCAGCGATGCCGGGCACAGGCCGCACTCGTGGAGCCCCAGCACCTGGTTGACCCGCTGGGCATCGACGATCTCCAGCAGCCGGCGGGTGAAGCCGGCGGGGGCCTCCCCGGCCGGCCAGGGCCGGCTCCCGTCCAGCCAGCCGACGTTGAGCCGGTCGTAGGCGGGCCGGAAGCGGACGAAACGCATGCCGTCGGTGAGGTCGCCGAAGACCTCGTCGGCGGCGCCGGCGTACCGGCTCAGGTCGTCGTGGAACACGCGTGGCCCCCGTCACCGGCCGAACGGGCCCCGGGCGCCGAACGCCAGACGGGTGAAGTTCTCCGCGATGCGGCGGTGGCCCGCCGGGGAGGGGTGGATCGCGTCGGGGAGCGGGAGTTCGGCGTGGTCGTCCTCGCCGTACAGATCGAGGCCGTCGAGGAGGTGCAGATGGGGGTCGTCGGCGGACCGTTCCCGCACCACGCGGGCGAGCACGTCCCGGACGACGGTCAGCGTCAGGCGGCCGGCGGGAACCTCGGCCGGGTCGCCGGTGGCCTTGAACCGCACGGCGCCGTCGGCGAAGTCGGGCATCAGCGGGCCGGGAGTGTTCTCGTGGACGGGGCAGAGGATCGGCGAGACGACGAGCAGGGGCGTGTCCGGGTGGCCCTCGCGAAGGGTGTCCAGGAAGCCGTGCACCGCCGGGACGAAGGCCCGCAACCGCATCGCGTCGGTGTTGACGACGTTGATGCCGACCTTGAGGCTGATCAGGTCGGCCGGCGTGTCCCGCATGGCGCGGGCGGTGAACGGGTCGAGCAGGGCGCCGCCGCCGAACCCCAGGTTGACCAGCTCCACGCCGCCCGACGCGGCGGCCAGGGCGGGCCAGATCTCCGTCGGGTGGGCCGCGTCGGAGCCATGGCTGATGGAACTGCCGTGGTGCAGCCACACCCGCCGGCCACGGTCGGTGGCCGGCTCGACCGGGGCGTCGGTGCGCAGGGCGATCAGCTCGGTGATCTCGTGGTGCGGGAGCCAGATCTCGACGTCCTTGTCCCGCCCCGGCAGTCCTGCGAAGCGTGCGGTGCCGGGGGCGCCCTCCCGTACCTCGACGGAGCCGTCGGCCAGGTCGACGGTGCGGACCCGGCCGCCGGGAACGCCGGTCCGGCCGGCCAGGACGCCGTCGACCAGAAGGTCGTAGGCGCCGTCCGCCGGGGTCGGCGCGCCCCGGTAGGCACGCCTGGTGGGGAGCGCGTCGAGCTCCACCCGGGTGGCCCGGGTGCGGAACGCGAGCCGCACGCCGGACGGCTGTGCCTCGGCCTGGGCCAGCTGGTCGTCGGGTATCTGCCGCCTGGCCCACTCGGGCAGCCGGTGGGGCAGCAGGCCGTGTGCGGTGCGCTCCACGTCCAGGGCGCCGCGCAGGAGATCCGCGGTGACCGGGGTGGTGATCATCTCGTCGTCGCGGGAGGTGCTCATCGGGGTGCCTTCTCTCCGGGCGGGCGGGTTCAGGTGGCGGAAGCGCCCGCCGCGCGGCCGCGCAGCAGGGCGTCGAGGGAGTCGACGATCCATGCCCACGACTCCTCCGGGTCCACGGGCGTGTGGGCGAAGCCGCCGCTCAGCTCCAGCTCGACGTAGCCGTGGAAGACACCGCCCAGCATGCGCACGGCGTGGGTCCCCTCCGGCTCGGGCAGGTCGTAGCCGCGGAGGATGGCCCGCATCATCTGCGCGTGCCGCACCCCCGCGCTGGCCGCGGCGGTCTTCGGGTCCAGCCGGTAGCGGGCGGCGGCATAACGGCCGGGATGCTCGCGGGCGTAACCGCGGTAGGCGTCCGCGAAGGCGGCCAGGGCCTCCTTGCCCGCGCGGCCCGCGAGCGCGTCGGACGCGCGGTCCGCCATCTCCTCGAGCGCCAGGAGGGCGATGCGGGTCTTCAGGTCGTGCGAACTCCTGACGTGCGAGTACAGGCTCGCGACCTTCACACCGAAGCGGCGGGCGAGCTCGGAGACGGTGACCTGCTCGAAGCCCACCTCGTCCGCCAGCTCCGCCCCGGCCCGGGCGAGGCGCTGCGGGGTCACTCCGGCACGGGCCATCCGGATCCTCCTCCTGTGCGGGCGCGGACGCACGGTGCTGCTGCGTGTGTGTGTTGCGACATCCATTATGCAGCAACCTAAAAGGCTTAGGAAACGGGTCGCGTCCGCGTCGCAGGGAGCCGCCCCCTCCCGCGGAGGAGGGCGGCCGTCAGTGCGGGAAGCCGCGCGGCGGTCTGGTGATCACCGTGTCGCGGAACTCGGCGACACGGGAGTGGATCTGCCGCATCAGGTGGGTCTCCTCGATGCGGTCCAGGTAGAGGCAGCGGGCCGCCAGGGCGGGCAGTTCGAAGGCGAAGTACAGGGACATCAGCGGATTCACGAACAGCTCGCTGCCCCTGGTGCGCTCGGTGAACCGGACGTCGCCGAACTCGCCGCGCACGGCGGCGGCGATCGACCCGTTGACGATGCTCGGGTACTGAGGGACGTGGTGCTGGGCGTACGCCACCGCGTCGAGGTACAGGGCGCCCTCCCGGGTGGCGCGGGAGATCGAGAACGCGCCCAGATATCCGCCGTCGCGCTCCAGCGCGGCGATGTTCTCGAGGACCTGCACGTGGTTGACGCCGTGGTAGGCGTCCACCCCGAAGCCGACCGAGACCACCAGGCGGACCGGCACCTCGTCCAGCGCGGCCAGGGCCGCCACCGAGGCCATGTCCTCCTCCGGGGTGCCGAGCCCCGCCTCGTCGCCGCGCATCAGGATGTCGGTGCCGCCGTCGACCAGCACCACCGCGTCGATGCGGTGCAGGTCGATCAGCGCCCGGTAGGCGGCGCGCAGCGGTCGCACACCGGTCCGGGGGAAGGCGTACACCGTGGAGGGGCAGCCGTGCAGGTCGAGCCACCGGGCGAGGGTCCGCTCGGGGAAGTAGTCGCCGGGGAGGACGGAGTCCGGGGTGACGGCGGCGAGGTCCTCGGCCACCCAGTCGTCGAGGGGCAGCGCGGTCAGCTCGGTGAAGGAGAGGTTGGCGAGGTACACCTCCTTGCCCTGGTGCAGCAGGGCGAGCGCCAGGGGCAGCCCGGCGTATATGTCGAAGCCGCCGCCCGCGCCGGCGACCAGGACGCGTTCGGAGCCGTCGAGCCGGGCGAAGAGGGGATTGGCGTGAAGGGACGTCATGGCGCGCAGTCTGGACGACGGAGCGCCGCGCCCGCCACGGAGTTCACGGCCGCGCTCAGGCGTCGTCCCGCTCGCGCCCTCCCCGGCGCTCGTCGTCCCAGACGGCGCTCGGCAGGAAGTAGGTGTCGTACACCTCCTGCACCTCCAGCAGGCTCTCCGGGGTGACCTCGCCCAGGGCGATGCGCCGCAGGTGGCGGAAGTACTCGAAGCGTTCGACGCCGGGTGTGATGACGATCAGGAGGTCGGCGTCGCCACCGGGTTCCGCGGCGAAGGCGTGCGGCAGGCCGGGCGGGACGACGACGAGGTCACCCGTCCCGGCGGTGAGCACCTCGTCGCCGGACAGGATCCGGGCGGAGCCGGAGAGCATGAAGAACATCTCGGCGGAGTTGCCGTGGCGGTGCGGCCGGG
>NZ_JACADT010001390.1:0-1104 GCF_013421635.1 Streptomyces sp. UH6
GGCGCCCCACGCGCGCCGCGCGCCCCGGAGGACCTGGAGGAGGGCTACATCCGGGTCATCCGTGACGTCCTGCCCTCCGTGGTCCAGGTGCAGGCCGGCGAGGACCTCGGCTCCGGCATCGTCTACGACGACCGCGGACACATCGTCACCAACGCCCATGTGGTGGGCGACCAGAAGAGCTTCCGGGTCACCACCGCCCAGAGCGGCCAGCCGCTGACCGCGCGGCTGGTGTCGTCCTTCCCCGAGCAGGACCTCGCCGTCATCAAGCTGGAGCGGATGCCGGACGGACTGCGGCCCGCGACCTTCGGGGACTCCGCCGAGGTGCAGGTCGGGCAGATCGTGCTGGCGATGGGCTCGCCGCTGGGTCTCTCCTCCAGCGTCACCCAGGGGATCGTCTCGGCCACCGGACGGACCGTCAGCGAGACGTCCGAGACCGGCGGCACGGGGGCGACCATCCCCAACATGATCCAGACCTCGGCGGCCATCAACCCCGGCAACAGCGGGGGCGCGCTGGTCGACCTGGACGGCGAGGTCGTCGGCATCCCGACCCTCGCCGCGTCCGACCCCGGACTGAACGGCAGCGCGGCGGCGGGCATCGGCTTCGCCATCCCGTCGTCCATGGTGCGCACCGTCGCCGATCAGATCATCGAGGACGGCCGGGTCACCCACACCGGGAGGGCCGCCCTGGACATCACCGGCCGCACCGTGGTCGACCGGAACTCCCGGGCCGTCGGCGTGGCGATCGTGGAGGTGATCGGTGGCGGGGCCGCCGCCGACGCCGGGCTGCGGGCCGGGGACGTGATCATCCGGCTGGGGACCCGGCCGATCACCACCATCACCTCCCTCACCGAGACGCTGGCGACCATGAAGCCCGGTGAGAAGGTGACCGTCGCCTACCGCCGGGGCGGCGACGACCGCACCGTGCGGGTCACCCTCGGCGAGCAGTGACGGGAGGCGGGCGGGGCGGCGGTCCGCCGCCCCGCCCGCCCGTGCTCCCCGCCCCGCCGCCCGGGGGCTCAGGCGCGCCGGCCGGAGGATCAGGCCTCGACGTCCTCGGCGCGCAGGCTCATCGGCCCGTAGATCTCCGCCTCGTCCTCGAAGAGC
>NZ_JACADT010001391.1:0-1101 GCF_013421635.1 Streptomyces sp. UH6
GTGCACCACCCGCGCCGGGAACGCGTCCGACGCCACCCTCCGGGCCACCGCGGCGACGTCCAGCGGCCCCCGCGAGCCGACCAGCAGCGCGTTGCCGAACCGCCGCCCCCGCAGCATCCCCGGCTCGGCGATCAGCGCCGTCTCCCCGAAGACCTCCGCGACCGTGGCGATCTGGGACCTCAGGAACCCGAACGGCGCGCCGTCCGCGAGGTTGGCGACGTACACGCCCTCCCCCCGCAGGACCCGCCCCGCCTCCCGCACGAACCCCAGGGAGGCCAGGTGCGCCGGCACCCGGGAGCCGCCGAACACGTCGGCCACCACCAGGTCCGCGCTCTCCGACGGGGCCGACTCCAACCACACACGTGCGTCCCCCACATGGGGCCGCACCCCACTGCCCTCCGGCAGCGGCAGGTGCTCCAGCACCAACTCCAGCAATCCGCTGTCGTACTCGACCACATGCTGACGCGACCTGGGCCTGGTCCCCGCCACATACCTTGGCAGCGTGAGCGCCCCACCCCCCAGGTGCACCGCGTCCAGCGGCTCCCCCGGCTCCCCCAGGGTGTCCACCAGGTGTCCGATCCGCCGGGTGTACTCGAACTCCAGGTGCGCCGGTTCGTCCAGGTCGACGTAGGACTGCGGCGCCCCGTCGACGGTCAGCAGCCAGGCCCGTTCACGGTCCACGTCCGGCATCAGTTTGGCGGTGCCGTGGTCGACGGCGCGGGTCACGGGTACGGGCTCGTTCACCCGGCCATTGTGCCGGTATGACGGTATGTCGTACGCCACGGCAGGAGGCGATCACCCCGCATCCTCGGTTACTGTCGCCGAATGCTCGATGCCACCACCCGCTCTGGGGGCACCGCTTCGGCTCCGTCCCCCGCCGAGGCCGCTGGATTAGTGATCGCCCCGCCCGTCCTCCCGCATCCCCCGTCCCCCGCGTCCGCCGTGGCCGCGCCGCCCGCACCGGTCCCCCGTGGTCCGCTGGCCCGCTGCGCCCGCCTCCTCCTCTCGCCGTGGGCCCGGCTGGGCCTGCTGCTGGTGCTCCTCGCCGCCGCCGCCTGCGTGGTCCTGATGTTCGAGCCGCAGCGGCTGGTCTCCGAGGGC
>NZ_JACADT010001392.1:0-1100 GCF_013421635.1 Streptomyces sp. UH6
CGGCAGCGTCCGACGTCGCGGGCCATCGCCTCGAGGAGGTCGTCGAGGGTGGCGAACTTGGCCTGGCCGCGGACGAAGGCGAGGAAGTCCACGGACGCGTGCATGCCGTAGAGGTCGAGGCCCTCGCGGTCGATCGCGTACGCCTCGACCGTGCGCTCCGTGCCGTCGAACTGGGGGTTGGTGCCGACGGAGATCGCGGCCGGCATGGACTCCCCGGCGACGTTCAGCCAGCCCGCGTACACCCCGTCCGCCGGGATCGCGCTGAACGGCAGGGTGTCGATGTTCGCCGTGGGGAAGCCGAGTTCACGGCCGCGCTGGGCGCCGCGGACCACCACGCCCTCGACGCGGTGCGGGCGGCCCAGGATCTCGCGGGCGCCCGCCACGTCGCCCTCGGCGACCAGACGCCGGGTGAGGGTGGAGGAGAACGGCTCCCCGCCGCCCGCCTCACCGCTGACGTGCAGGTCGATCACGTCGACCTCGAAGTCGTAGGTCCGCCCCTGCTCGGTGAGGAACGCGACGTCACCGGCGGCCTTGTGGCCGAACCGGAAGTTGGGTCCCTCGACGACGGCGCGGGCGTGCAGCTTGTCGACCAGGACCTTCACCACGAACTCGGCGGGCGAGAGCTTGGAGAACTCCTTGGTGAACGGCAGCACCAGCACCGCGTCGACGCCCAGGTCGGCCGCCAGCTCGGCGCGCCGGACGTGCGGGGCGAGCACCGGCGGGTGGCTGCCGGGGCGGACCACCTCGCTGGGGTGCGGGTCGAAGGTGACCAGCACGGAGGGGACGCCGAGTGCCTGGGCGCGCTCCACGGCGTGCCGGATGATCAGCTGATGTCCGCGGTGCACTCCGTCGTAGGAGCCGATGGTGACGACGCTGCGCCCCCAGTCCTGGGGGATGTCCTCCAAGCCACGCCAGCGCTGCACTGTGACCGCTCCTCGTCGAACCCGTGTCCGTGTGTGCCTGTGATGCAGCTCCAAGGGTGCCATGCCGTGGTCCACGCACCGGCATCGGCATGGGGGATCGGCATGGGCCCGTGATCTTCGGCGGTCGCCGGACGTCCGGGGCCGGCCCGCCACGGCCCTCGCTCCGGCCCGCCCGAG
>NZ_JACADT010001393.1:0-1100 GCF_013421635.1 Streptomyces sp. UH6
CAGGCGGAACGGGGCCGGGTCACGCGTGGCGGGGGCGGGGGGAGGGGCCCGCCGTCACGCCGCCTTCGCCTTGGTGGCGTACATGTCGACGTACTCCTGCCCCGACAGCCGCATGACCTCCGTCATGACCGAGTCCGTCACCGCCCGCAGCACGTACCGGTCCCGGTCCATGCCCTCGTAGCGGGAGAACTCCATCGGCTCCCCGAACCGCACCGTCACCCGCCCCGGCCGGGGCATGCCCTTGCCCCCCGGCTGCAGCTTGTCCGTGCCGATCATGGCGAACGGCACCACCGGCGCGCCCGTCATCAGGGTCAGCCGCGCGATGCCCGTGCGCCCCCGGTAGAGGCGGCCGTCGGGGGAGCGGGTGCCCTCCGGGTAGATGCCGAAGACCTTGCCCTCCTCCAGCACCCGCCGCCCCGTCATCAGCGCCGCCACGCCGCCGTTGGCCCCGTCCCGGTCGACCGGGATCATGCCGACGCCGGTGAAGAACCACGCCATCAGGCGGCCCTTGAACCCCTTGCCGGTGACGTACTCGTCCTTGCCGATGAACAGGACCTGCCGGTCGGTGACCAGCGGGAGCACGATGGAGTCGATGAAGGTGAGGTGGTTTCCGGCCAGGATCACCGCCCCCGTCCCGGGAATGTTCTCCGCGCCTTCTACGCGTGGGCGGAACATCAGGCGCATGATCGGTCCGAGCACTGCCTTGATGAGCGCGAAGCGGGACAACGAGCCCTCCCATGTCAAGGGGTCCGACGGAAACGGACGAGTCCGTGCAGGTGAGGACGATACTCGCGCGGGCGGCCAGGTTGCACATCCGGTTGACGGACTCGTTGCACAGTGTTGACACGCGGTCACTCCCGCCGCACCCGGCGAAACCGGCCCGTCACACGCGCGCGGTGGCGGGCGGGGAGGAGAGACGACACCCGCTGTTTTCCGCCCCGTCCTCCCGGGGGCCTTCAGTCGTCATGTACACGCACCTACGATCCGGCCGACCCGAAGTCGTGACCTCACGAGGGAGCACCGATGGCGAGAACCACAGGTCCCGCAGCGTCCGAAGGACCGGCAGGCACCACCCCCGGCACCGGACGGCGGGCCGTACT
>NZ_JACADT010001394.1:0-1098 GCF_013421635.1 Streptomyces sp. UH6
TCGCCGTTCCAACTGCTGCACCCGGACCTGGCCCGCCTGGCGGCGCTCGGCGGATTCGGCCGCCTCGACCGGCGCATCGGCCGGTTCCTCGCCGACCCCCGGCTGCGCCGCGTCTTCTCCTTCCAGGCCCTGTACGCCGGGGTCGCCCCGGCCAGGGCCCTCGCCGCCTACGCGGTGATCGCCTACATGGACACCGTGGCCGGCGTCTGGTTCCCCCGGGGCGGCATGCACGCGCTGCCCCGCGGGATGGCGGACGCGGCGGCCGGCGCGGGCGCCGGGTTCCGCTACTCGGCCGAGGTGACCGCGCTGGAACGCGCCGCCGGCCGGGTCCGCGCGGTGCGGCTGGCCACCGGCGAACGCATCGCCTGCGACGCCGTGGTGCTGACCTGCGAACTGCCCGCCGCGCACGGCCTCCTGGGGCGTGCCCCGAAGCGTCCGGTGCGGCTGCGCCACTCGCCGTCCGCCGTCGTCCTGCACGCCGGGACGGACCGCACCTGGGACTCGCTGGCCCACCACACCCTGTCCTTCGGCGCCGCCTGGGAGGACACCTTCGAGGAACTCACCCGTACCGGACGGCTGATGAGCGACCCGTCGCTGCTGATCACCCGCCCCACCACGCACGACCCCGGCCTGGCGCCGCCCGGCCGGCACCTCCACTACGTCCTCGCGCCCTGTCCGAACACCGCCGTCGGCCCCTCCGCGGCGGCCTGGCACGACCTGGGCCCCCGCTACCGGGACAGCCTGGTCGCCGAACTGGAGCGGCGGGGACTGGACGGGTTCGCGGACAGCGTGCAGGAGGAACTGCTCGTCACCCCGCTGGACTGGGCGGGACAGGGCCATGCCGACGGCAGCCCCTTCTCCGTCTCCCACACCTTCGCCCAGACCGGCCCGTTCCGCCCCCGCAACCTGCTGCGCGGCGCGGAGAACGTGGTGCTGGCGGGCTGCGGCACGACCCCCGGCGTCGGGGTGCCCACGGTGCTCATCAGCGGGAAGCTCGCCGCCGCCCGCGTCACCGGAGGAACCCCGCGCCGGACGTCCGTGCACCTTCCGCCGGCGCCGCGCGCCGACCGGGCCGTCCCGCCGGCCCCGGCAGGTGTT
>NZ_JACADT010001395.1:0-1098 GCF_013421635.1 Streptomyces sp. UH6
CGCGCCGTGTGTGCGCGGTGGGCGTGCGCGGTGGGTGTGCGCCCGCACGAGGCGGGGCAGTGATCGCTCACCGGCCGTACGAGGGGGCTGCGGGCAGTCCCCCCCTACGCCGTAAGGTTGGGGCGTACGCGAGGGCACGTCGGAAGGAGGCGCTGGGTGATCGAGCTCGAGGGGGTACCCGAGCTGATCGACCCGGTCATGGTGGCCGCGTTCGAGGGCTGGAACGATGCCGGTGACGCCGCCTCCGCCGCGGTCGCGCATCTCGAGAAGGAGTGGAAGGGCGAGGTGTTCGCGGCGCTCGACGCCGAGGACTACTACGACTTCCAGGTCAACCGCCCCACGGTCTGGCTGGACCACGGGGTCAGGAAGATCACCTGGCCGACGACCCGGCTCTCGGTCGTGCGCGTCGGCGGGGACAAGCCGCGCGACCTGGTGCTGGTCCGCGGCATCGAGCCGTCCATGCGCTGGCGCACGTTCTGCAACGAGCTGCTCGGTTTCGCCCACGAGCTGGGCGTGGAGCTGGTGGTGATCCTGGGCGCGCTGCTCGGCGACACCCCCCACACCCGGCCGGTGCCGATCAGCGGGACCACCTCCGACGCCGACCTGGCGCGGCGGATGGACCTGGAGGAGACCAAGTACGAGGGTCCGACCGGCATCGTCGGCGTGCTCCAGGAGGCCTGCACGCACGCCGGGGTGCCGGCGGTGAGCCTGTGGGCGGCGGTGCCGCACTACGTGTCGCAGCCGCCGAACCCGAAGGCCACGCTGGCGCTGCTGAACCGGCTGGAGGACCTGATCGACATCCGCGTCCCGCTGGGCGAGCTCCCGGAGGACGCGCGGGCCTGGCAGGTCGGCGTGGACCAGCTGGCAGCCGAGGACAGCGAGGTCGCCGAGTACGTGCAGACCCTCGAGGAGGCCCGGGACACCGCGGACCTCCCGGAGGCCTCCGGCGAGGCGATCGCCCGCGAGTTCGAGCGGTACCTGCGGCGCCGTGACAGTCCGGGGGGCCGGTCCCGTCCGGGACGGCCGCCCAAGGCGGGGGACGACGAGGAACCGCCGCAGGGGCCCGGTCCGGGCCCGGGGCCGGGGCCGGGCTCCGAG
>NZ_JACADT010001396.1:0-1097 GCF_013421635.1 Streptomyces sp. UH6
CGCGCAGGGCGACCGCCCGGGCCCGCCCGAGCAGCGCGGTCAGCGGCTTGTCGGGATCGTCCGCGGGGACGTGGGACGGCTCGTGGAGCATCGAGTACCAGAGCACCGGCGGCAGGTCCGGATCGGCGAAGGCGACCGGCTCCGCCCAGTTGAAGTACGAGGGGACGAGGGTGAGTCCCCGCCCGTTCAGATACAGGTCCCGGTCCGCCGCCTGGGTGGGGTAGGTGACCTCCAGGACGGGCGGACGCCAGCGCATCATGGGCCCCAGACCCGTCAGCAGACCGTCCGTCCCCCCGTGCAGGAGCCCGCGCAGGCGCGCCGCCCGCTCGGCGTCCAGCTTCGTCTGCGTCTCCTCCCGGTACGGGGCGACGACGGCCTCGTGGTAGGCGCGCAGCATCCCGACGAGTTCCGCGCGCGGCCCCGGCTCACCCAGCCGCCGGACCCAGGACGGCGCCCCGACGGTCCGGTCGAGGATGGCCACCTCCTGGAGGACGCGCCGCGGCGGGGTGGCCAGGATCGCCTCGGCGCCCGCGTCGAGGCCCTCCAGAGCGGCGGCCGGCGTCAGGAAGTCCGGAAAGTACTCGGCGCGCGGATACAGGCGCAGCAGGACGTCCCGTACGACGCGCTCCAGCCCGTTCTCCCGTAATCGCTGCCGCGCCATGCGGGTCCAGCCCGCGTACGCCCACGAGCCCTTCCGCGACTGCAGCCGGTGCAGGCTCGCGGCCGTCTCCCAGAGCGGATCGTGCGCCGCGGCGAGCCTGGTGCGGCCCAGGTCGGCGTCACTGAAATGAATGCGGAGCATCGCGTTCTCCCCCGTCGAGCTCAGCCTTTGCACTCAGCCGCAACAGCATGGCCCACGCTCCGTGGTCTCGGCAATCGTGGGTTCGCAGGGCATGGATGTCCGAACGCCGGCGGCTGCCGGACCACGGGGGCGAGGGATCGTGAGGGAGTTCCGGCTGCTCGGCAGCATGGAGGCGGACGCCGGCGGCGGAGAGCCGGCGGCCCTGGGGCCGTCGCGGCAGCGGACCGTGCTGGCGGCGCTGCTGGTGGACGCGGGCCGGGTGGTCCCGATCGACGAGCTGGCGGACCGGGTGTGG
>NZ_JACADT010001397.1:0-1094 GCF_013421635.1 Streptomyces sp. UH6
TCGCGCCGCTGCCCGCCGCACGCCACGCCGAGGAGACCGAACGCCTGCTCACCGAGGAACTGCGCCGCCCCTTCGACCTCGCGTCGGGCCCGCTGACCCGGGTGCTGCTGGTGCGCCGCGCCGCCGACGACCACGTCCTGCTGCTCGCCCAGCACCACATCGTCACCGACGGCTGGTCGGTGGGCGTGCTGGTCCGCGAACTCACCGCGCTGTACCGGGCGGAGGCGTCGGGAGAGCCCGACGGCCTGCCCGCGCCCGGGCTGCAGTACCCGGACTTCGCCGTCTGGGAGAACGAACGGCGCTCCGGCGAGCAGGAGGCCGAGGACCTCGCCCACTGGAAACGCCACCTGGTGGGCCTCCAGCAGCTGGACCTGCCCACCGACCACCCGCGGCCGGCCGTCCGCGGCACCGCGGGCGCCGCCCACCGCCTGCGGATCCCCGCCCGTCTGATCGCCAGACTCCGCGAGTCGGCCGGGTACCGGGGGACCACCCTGTTCACCCTGTTCGCCGGTGCGGCGGCCGTGCTGTTCTCCCGGTACTCCGGTCAGCGGGACGTCGCCTTCGGCACCGTCACCGACGGGCGCGTACGGCGGGACCTGGAGGAGGTCACCGGCTTCTTCGCCAACACCGTCGTGCTGCGCACCGAGGTGGACGACACCCTCACCGTCAACCGGTTCCTGGAGTCCGTGCGGTCGACGGTGCTCGACGCCTTCGCGCACGCCGGAACGCCCTTCGACCGGGTGGTCGAGGAACTCGCCCCGCCCCGCGACCCCAGCCGCACACCCCTCGTGCAGGCACTCGTCGTCCAGCAGACGCCGCTCGCCCACCCGCCGCTCGCGGCGGGCGTGCGCGTCGAGGAGCACCCGCTTCCGCGGCCCGCCGCACGCTTCGACCTCGTCCTGGAGTTCACCCCGGCGCCCGACGGCGGCTGCCAGCTGACGGTCGAGTACAACACCGACCTCTTCGAGCCGCGCACCGCGGCCCGGCTCGCCCGGCACCTGCACCACCTCCTCGAGGGGCTGGCCGACGGGCCGCACCGCACCCTCGCCGAACTGCCGCTGCTCACCGACGGCGAACGGGACGCCCTGCTGCGC
>NZ_JACADT010001398.1:0-1094 GCF_013421635.1 Streptomyces sp. UH6
GTGCGTCGGCGGCGTCCGCGCCGCCCGGGCGGACCAGTCCGCGCAGCAGCCACGCCGCGCCGCCCGCGGCGGCCGACGACGCGAGCAGTCGCCGCCGCGACAGCCCGCCACCGTGAACCGACGATCCGTCCGCCATGCCGGAGACCTCCCCTGTCCCGCCGGACCCGCGGTACCGGGCCCGGACGGCTGCAGACGCTACTCGCCGACAGGCACCGGGTGCGCGGGTCTTCGCGGTTTCCTCACGCGGTGAACGCCGCACCCCGCGACGGCGTGCGGGTACGCGGCCGCGCTCGGGGACGCTCGCATGTTCGAGCGGCCGATATCCTGGCGCAATGGTGGACGGAACGGGTGACGGGCCGCAGACGGACGGACGCTCCACCCGCTGGCACAAGCACAAGGAACAGCGCCAGGGCGAGCTGGTGGACGGGGCGGTCGCCCTCATCGAGGAGGAGGGCGCGCACTTCCGGATGCAGCGTCTGGCCGAACGGATGGGCCTGCCCCGTTCCGTGCTCTACCGGCACTTCAAGGACCGGGCGTCACTGGACGAGTCGATCCGCCGCAGGGTGGTGGAGTCCTTCGTACAGCGCATGGAACCCACGCTCGCCTTCGACGGGACGATCGAGGAGTCCGTGCACCGTGTCGTGGGCGCCCACCTGGACTGGGTGTCCCAGCACCCGCGCCTGTACGCCTACATGGGCGTCGCCGAGCACTCCATGGGGGACGGCTCCCTGGTGGCGGACACCAAGACGGCCATCGCGCTGATGCTGGGCGAGCGGTTCGGCGACGTGCTGAAGGCCCTCGGAGTACCGCGGGCGCCGGTCCGTTCGGTCGCGGTCGGGATCGTGGGGTTCGTCGACACCGCGGTCAACCAGTGGATGCGCGACCCCGAGCCCGAGCAGTCGGAGGAGGAGTTGCGCGCCATGCTCTGCCGGTCGGTCTGGGCGGTACTGGACTCGACACTGCGGAGTCTGGGCCTGGAGCTGTCGCCGCAGCAACGCGTGTCGGACCTCGAGGGGCTCGTGGCCGCTCACGGCTGACCGGACCGGGCCGCCGCCGGTGCGCCGGTGACGGCCGGGACGCCCGTCGCCGCGCGC
>NZ_JACADT010001399.1:0-1093 GCF_013421635.1 Streptomyces sp. UH6
TCGGCGGCGCGCTCCTCGTCGACATCCTCCGCCCGAGGCTCCGTCTCGGCGGCCTCCGCCTCGGCGGTGGGCTCCGCCTCCGGCTCAGGCTTCCCGGCGGGCTCGGCCTGCTCGTCGTCGGCGGCGGCCTCCGCGGCGGCAGACTCGTCGGCAGCAGACTCCGCGGCGGCAGCGGGCTCCGGGTCGTCGGACCCGGTGGTCTTCGCCTCCTCGATCTTCTCCGCGACCTTGGCCTCCGCCTCGGCCACCTCCACCGGGTCAGCCACCGTCTCCGGAACGGGAGCGGCCTCGGGCTCCGCGGCGGCAGGGGCAGCGTCGTCGCCCGGCTCGGTGGGGCGCGGGATGGCGACCCCGTCGAACGCGGCGGCCACCAGTTCGTGTTCCGTCCGGCCGGTCGGCTGCTCGGGAACCTCGGCGGCCGAAGAGGCGGAAGGCGCGGAAGAGGAGGAAGAGGCGGAGGCGGAGGCGGGGGCGTCGGCGGAGTCCGGGGCGGAGGACTGCGCCGGAACCTTCACGGACGTCTCGTCCGGGGCGCCGCCCTGGGGCGGGACCGTGGGCTCCGGATCGGCGGCACGTTCCTTGCGCGCCTTTCCGAACGCGTTCCGCAGGAGAGAGAAGATGCCCATGTGTCGCTACCCTTCGGAGGAGCTGAAGCCCGTCGAACCCTGGCCTGGACGGACACGTAAGGTTAGCGGCCCCCTTCGGGCCGCCAGGTAAGGGGCGCACGCCCCGGTCCCCCGGCCGCACCCGACCGGATGCATCCCATCGGGTGCACCCACGCCGCACGCGGGTTCGAGCGCCGTTTCGCTGCCCCCGGTTCACCCCGCATTCACGCGGACGATCCGTTCCCGCACGTCTTCCTCCCTAGCGTCACGCCCACACCTAGGGCACAAGGGGAGAATCGAACGTGCGCAAACTGCTGCCGCTCATCGGAACACCGTCCCAAGCGCACCCCGGCGGCCGGTCCGCCCTGACCTGTCGCTTCCGTTGCGGTGACGCGTGCTTCCACGAGGTCCCGAACACCAGCGACAACGACTACATCGGCGACATCGTGGCCGGTGCCGTCAGCCGCCGCTCGGTGATGCGCGCAGCG
>NZ_JACADT010000014.1:0-26078 GCF_013421635.1 Streptomyces sp. UH6
CGCGCACCGGAGGGGCCTCTGCCGGAGGCGTCTGTCGTCGGCCTGGCCACGGAACGCCGCGGCGGAGGACCCGGCCCGCACCTGGGCCGCGGGACGCGTGGTGTCCCCCCTCGCGGGTGTCACGGTCGCTGTCACGCCGCCCGTCACGTCTCCCGTGGACAGGGCTGTGACCTGCATCGATGCCCACCCGGCGGGGATCCGCCCGAGCGGCGTGACAGCCGCACCGGTGCCCGCCGGTCGACGGCGGTGTCGCCCTGTCCCGTCTCTGTTGATCTGTCCCTGTCGCGCATGAACTGGTCTGGTACGTCCGTCATCTGAGGCGAACTGGCCGGGTAGGCCGCGAGCGCCCCTTCCTTTTGCGTAGTCTCGCCCGGAGACGGCTCACTCATCGAGAACTGGGTACATGTCGGCATAGGGGTCTGGCTCGCCAGTCAAGGGATCCAGTCCGGCGACGAGTCGGCGGCGCTGTTCGCGCCAGCTTACGAACGGGGCAGGGCTTCCCCAGAGTGACGCGTCGCCAAGCGGGCATTCATCGAACTCCGCCAGCATCATGCGCGTGAGGAATTGGACCATGCCACAGTCGAAGACTGCCCAGTGGGAGTCCCCGTAGGACACGTGGCGACGCCATGCCACGACCGGCCACTTGTCCGGATCTGTGTCCGCCATGAGCCACCCCATTTCGTTGGCGTTGCAGCCGGTTCCCCATGGAAGGACCGCCTCCGGGCCGGCGGAGACACCCGGCGCACCGCCCTCCCTCTCCCACAACTTGCGAAATGCGGGAATCATGTTCCCTATGTGACAGCCGCCCATGTTTGGAACGTCCACCGACAGGGGCGGGAGGACAGCCAGCTCCCAGATGTCACCCACTCCGCAGGTGTCCAGGAGGGCCTTGTAGTCGCTCGGCAGTTTCGTACCCAGCGCGGTTTCCGCCTGCGCCCAGTCAAAGCGCTCTTCGCCCCGGTGCTCCGCGGGGACTATCCGAAGCAGAGCTTCGACATCGGCATGAACGGTCATGGTTCCGGCTCCTCGAGTGCGGCGACCGCTCACAATAATTAGAGGGTCTGACGCAGCGCCGGACCAGTTCAACCGGTACAGCACACGATGTCCAGGCGCTGAGGACCAGATCAGTCGAGATCCTTGACCGCCCGGCGTCTCCATTGATCTGGTCGACGCAGGCCGCCGTCGTCCCCGAAGGCCAGATCGTCTGAGACGGAACACGCCTGGCCACCCGGGAACCGTATCTGCCGGCCGGTTCCGGTTTCCTCCTGGTGCCGTGTCGCCCGCCTGCCTCGCCCGCCTGCCTCGTGCGCCGGCCCAACCAGCCATCACGCGGCGGGGGAGCAACTGCTCGTTGTGCCCGGCCTAGACCAACGCCGTCAGCGCCTTCCGCGTGCCGACGGGACAGTCGCGTGCCGGTCTGCCCGGGACGGCAGCGCCGCGACCGCCGCCTGCAGCCGCGGCCGGCGCTGCAGGCGGTCGGGTACCGCCGCTGCTTCTCCGGTGCAGCGGCCCGGCATGCTGCTCCACACCGCCGCTGCGGCAGTGTGGTCACTCGCGGCCGCCTGTCGCGGGCAGCCGACTCGTGCTGCACCACTGGACGCTGCACGGCTGCTGCGGCACTGGCGGCCGCCGGTTACGCCGGCTCGTAGGTGACGCTGATTGTCGTGCAGCCGTCGGCGAGTTCGAGCAGCGTGGCCTGCTCGGCCTGGTCGGCGGTCAGGTCCAGCGACGCTTGGTCGTGGGCCATCCGGAGAAGCACCAGCACACGGCTGCGGTGGTTGGGGGAAGCCACTGGGTGGGGTCCTGATCCGACTCGGAGCGGTTGGAGCTCGCGGTGACCGCGATGAGGCTGGTGGCCTGCCCGAGGTCGTTCGATGCCTCCCGGCGCACCGAGCCAGGACGGGGGCTTCCCCCTTGTGCCGCACTGGACGGAACGGAGGGGGGGCGTGGAGAATCCCCGTGGCTTCCTGCGATGCTCTCAAGCCGGACTCGACTACTGGGGTGTGCAGTGCCCAAGGATTTGTCCCCGTTGCATGACGCTGTGGAGCTGGGCGATCTGCCAGAGCTGCATCGCCTGCTTCTCGCCGGTGGAGACGTGCATGAAGAACACCACGGGATCACTCTCCTGCACGCGGCGGTCGACGTTGAACTGGATGCGGCCACGCAGACGGGCCAGCCGCTCCATGTGGACACCACGGCGCTGCTGCTTGCGCACGGGGCGGATCCTTCACGCAAGTCCGGAGGGGGCACTGGTGTCTCTGCTCACCACGTGGCGTTCGTGAGCGGGCACTGGCTGGCCTGCGCGTTGTTCGAGAGATGGCTGCTCCGGCGAGGCGAGTAGGAAGCCGCTCCGGCAGCAGGCTGCCCGCAGAGCGGACCAGGTGCTCTGCCTTGCCGGCCAGCCACCGGATTACGCCGGCTCGTAGGTGACGCTGCTCGTCGTGCAGCCGCCGGCGAGTTCGCGCAGCTTGGCCTGCTCGGCGTCGTCGGCGGCTAGGCTCCAGCGGAACTTCGTCGCGGTCCACTCCGAGACGTACCGGCACACCGCTCCGGCCGCGGGCGGCAGCCACTGGGCGGGGTCCTGGTCGGACTTGGACCTGTTGGATGCCGCAGTCACCGCGACGAGGCTGGTGGCCTGCCCGCGGTCGTTGGCGTACGCCTCGCGCCGGGCCGCGGTCCAGGCGGAGGCGCCGAGTGGCGGGGAGCGTCATTCCAACTGTGCTGTATTCGAAGCTGTCGGTGGTGGTCGGCCTGGCGTCAGGGGCGAGCGCTATGGTGCATGGCCGTGGACGCTACTGATCTTGAATATCGGGCCCGGACGCGGTCCGGCTGCATCCCGCCGGAGCTGGTCTCGCGGCTGCTCGAACGAGGCCACGCCGATGTGGTGGAGTTGCAGGCCGGCCGCGGGGAGTGGTTCTGCGCGCTGGCGTGGGCTCGGGTGCTGGGTGATCAGGGCCGAGAGGCTGACGCGTTGAAGGCGCTCGCCTCGTACGTGGCAACGGGCTGGTGGACGGCTGTTGTTGCCGCGGCCGAGTTGCTGGAGGGCTGGGGCCGCATCGACGAGGCGATCGAAATCACCCGGATCCGCATGGAGGCCGGGCACCCGATGGCTTTGGAGGCCTACACGAGGCTGCTCGCCCGGCACGGCCGCGCCGAGGAGGCGTTCAACCTGCTCGTGCCGCACGTCGACGACTGGGTCCTCGCCACCGCCTTGGTCGATGTCGCCTCCGTTGCCGGCCGCGACGAGGAGGCCGCCGCGCTGCTCGCCGGCCGGATTCGGGCGGACGGCCACTGCTGCGACGGCCCGTGGTGCTGCCGGGGCCTCGATTCCGACACGGTGCTCGGCCTGCTCGCGACGATCCGCGAGCGCCAGGGCCGGATCGATGAGGCCATCGTTCTGCTCCGCCGCCGGCAGATCACCTCGGTCAACAGCCGTGATCAGCTTGCCGACCTGTTGGCCCGGCACGGCCGTATCGAGGAACTGCGAGCCTACGCGGCGCAGGACGGACATGAGGAGGCCGTCCAGCGGCTGGCGGAGGTGTTGGAGGAGGATGGCGAAGTGGAGGGCGCGATCGCCGTATACGGGCAGGCCGACGGCCCCGCGGCCCGGGACCCGAACTCGGCTTACGAGCTTGCGCAGCTCCTGGCCCGACACGGACGTGGTGGAGAGGCGATCGCCGTGATGCGTGCCCAGGCCGACGCCCACCACAGCGACGACTGGATTCTCCACGCCTTGTCCGAGCTGTGTCTCGACCAAGGCCGCCCCGCCGACGGCCTGGCCCACCTGGATGCCCTCGACGCCCAGCGCGAGGGTGAGGACGAGTGGGAGCTGTTCTGGATGCGGTCGCCGCTGATCGCCGCCTGCAGCGGGGTCGACGAGGCGGTTGAACGGGCCCGCGCCCACCCCGAAGGCACCACCTGGTACGCGGCGGAGCACATTGCACACCTCCTCGCCGGTGCCGGGCGCACCGAGGAAGCCGTCACCGTCCTCCAGCAGCACGACCGCAGGAACAGCCATGACCTCGCCGGCTACCTCGTCGACCTCGGCCGCGTTGAGGAGGCCCTGGCCATCCTGTCGCACAGACGCCCCCCGCCACCACTCGTACCGACGACACACCTGTGGACCGACGCGCCACCATTCTGAGGCCCTGACCGGGTGCCGGTGATGACGGCGGCGTCACCATCGGCGGACAATGTCCTCCCTGCAGCCGAGTGATCAGTTCGACCCGGAGCACTTTCGCCGCGTGTGGCCGAAGGGCTGGCTTCTTCAGGCTCAGGCGATACACCGGTGGCGAGGTGGAGGCGTTGGGGATGCCCAAGCAGCATGTGGCCGTACTGGCAGACGTAGGGATTCCCGAAGAGGCGGCCCCGTTCCTGGCTTTTGACAATCCGCAGTTGCCCTGTCCGCTGGAATCCTGGGCCTTCTCCGAAGTGCCCGTTGAGGATGCCGATCGGTTCGTGGTGATCGGGTCTGACGGGTCGGACAACCCGGTGATGTTGGATCGGACACGGCCTGGGTTCGTGCTGCTCATCGATCGCGAGCGAGGCACCGGGGCCCATGTGTTCAACACTGGCATTCCACGGTTCCTCTCCTCGCTGCTGGCCTTTCGGGACTATGTCGATCTCCGCAACAGCTCGTCGTCTCCGATGGCCGCTCTCCAAACGCTGACGAAGCGCCTGGAGGAGATCGACTCCGAAGCCTGGGACATGGGGAGCCTCTGGCGTGCGGAGATCGAGGCCCAGGCCGGACTGCTCTATGGCAGAACTGCTGACGTTCTGGTGTCGACGTTCAAGTTTTTCCCAGGTTGGGCGGTTTGAGCGTCATGTAATTCCCCATCCCGAATTCTCCTAATTGGCCATGGGTAGCGCGGAGGTCGGGACCGAGGGACCTGGTCGTCGCGGAGCTGCTCATGTTCCTCGTCCCGTGGTTCGGATGGCCGATGGGCAGCCCGGATGGCGAGGAGAACGTTCGTCGTGGTCGACATCACCGAGATCTACCTCCACTGGTACGCGGGCCGCTCGAAGAGCGAGCTGGCCGCGTCGTTGGGGGTGGACCGCAAGACGGTCAGGAAGTACCTGGCCCCGGCGGAAGCGGCCGGGATCAGCCCGGGCGGCCCGCCGATGAGCGAGGCGGACTGGTCGAAACTGATCAAGGAGTGGTTCCCCGGGCTCATCGACAAACGGCTCAGGCAGGTGACCTGGCCCGACATCGACCAGCACCGCGACTACATCAAGAGCCTGCTCGGGACGGTGACTGTCTCGACGATCCACCAGCGGCTGCGTGACGAGCACAAGCTGCAGGTGTCGATCTCCTCGTTCCGCCGCTGGGTCCACGCGACGCTGCCGGACGAGGTGGCGAATCGCAGGTCACCGTGTTGCGCGACGACATCGAGCCCGGGTCGGAGGCCCAGATCGACTACGGCTTCCTCGGACCGTGGATCGATCCGCGCACCGGGAAACGCCACCGGGTCTGGGCGTTCGTGATGGTGCTGCCGTGCTCGCGGCACATGTTCGTCCGGCCGGTGCTGTACCTGGACCAGCACGCGTGGACGGAAGCACACGTCGCGGCCTTCCGCTACTTCGGCGGCGTCCCGCGCAGGCTCGTACCGGACAACCTGAAGACCGGGGTCGACAAGCCCGACCTCTACGACCCGAAGATCAACAAGGCTTATGCCGAACTCGCGACTCACTATGGAGCGTTGGTCGATCCGGTCCGGGCGGCGAAGCCGAAGGACAAGCCGCGGGCCGAGCGGCCGATGGGCCTGCCGCTGCTCGTCATGGTCACCCCGGCCGACATGACCGACCGCCACGCGGCCAAGGAAGTCCTGTTCCGGCTGCGGCTGATGCACCCCGAGATCACCATCGTCTGGGCCGACTCCGCCTATGCCGGACAGCTTGTGACCTGGGCGAAGACCTACCTGCACCTGACGATCAAGACAGTCAGCCGCCCGAAGGACGCCTCCGGATTCGTCGTCCTGCCCCGGCGCTGGGTCGTCGGACGCTCACACGCCTGGATCATGCACGCCCGTCGACATGCACGGGACTACGAACGGCTCAGCCAGCACTCGGAATCGTTGATCACCTGGGCAGCCATCACACTCATGACCAGGCGAATCACCCGCCGAAGCTCCCGCAGAAGCGGCCAGCCGGCATCCCTCGAAGCGCAGGGGGACTGATCGTTCTCAAGGCCAGTGCCATCACCTTGGCCTTGCGCATCCCGAATCGCGGACCTGAGCACCACTGTCCCAGCGCCAACGACGCATGTCACTCATTCGCCAGAACCAGCAGGTCAGCCGCCTGACCAGCAACTCCGCCCACCCCCTGGCCAACGATGGGCGAACCTGCCCTGGCGCGGGGAGATTTTCCGTTCAGGTACTTATGCGGCGCCGTTCGAGGGCAGGAGTCGGGCGAGCCAGTCGGTGCGGGTTCGCCGGGCTGTGGCCGAGATGGTTGCCTGCGGATACAGGGCGTCGAACCCGTGGAAGCCGCCCGCCCAGACGTGGAGTTCGGCCTGGCCGCCGGCCGCCCAGATGCGGGTGGCGTAGTCGGTGTCCTCGTCTCGGAAGACCTCGGCGGAGCCGGTGTCGATGTAGGTGGTAGGCAGGCCCGCAAGGTCCTCGGCCAACGCTGGCGAGACGTACTCGGACACCTCGTCGTCAGTGAGGTCGCCGAGGACGGCACGCCATGCGAACTCGTTCATCTCGCGCGTCCAGACGCCGGGCCCGCCGGAGTACTGGCGGCTGGAGGCGCTGGTGTTGCGGTGGTCGAGCATGGGGCAGATCAGCATCTGCGCGGCGATCGCCGGGGTGCCGAGGTCGCGCGCCAACAGGGTGACACCGGCGGCGAGGCCGCCGCCCGCGCTGGCGCCGGCGACGACGATCCGGGCGGGGTCGATGCCCAGTTCTTCGCAGTGTTCGGCGATCCAGAGCAGTCCCTGGTAGCAGTCGTCGACGAGGGCGGTGCCGGTGGCCTCGGGTGCCAGCCGGTAGTCCACGGAGACCACGACCGCGCCGAACTCGTCGAGCCACTCCAGCGGGATGTCGATCTGCGACAAGCGGTCGCCCATGACCATCCCGCCGCCGTGCAACCAGTAGACGCAGGGTGCGGCGGTGGTGCGATCGGTGTTCGCGGGGCGGAAGACCGACAGGGGTATCGGGGCACCGTCCATGGCGGACACGGTGATTTCGCGTCGGTCGACTCGCCGATGTGCGAGCAGGGACTCGATGGGCGTCGAGGGGAGTCGGCGCAGTTGCCTGAGGACTTCCGGGCTGAGCTGGGACATCAGCGGCATGTCGGCGAGCAGTTCACGCAGTTCGGGGTCCAGGGCGGGTCGTGCTGTGGTCATGGTCGATGCCTTTCATGGGTGGTGCCGGACGGTCGGACGGGAGTGGGGGCCGCCTCGGCAGGCGCCGATGCGGCCGGCAGGCCGGGGTATCGGGGTTTCAGAAGGCGGCCTTGCCGCGGACCGGGACGTAGTCGGTGTGCTGCGGCTCCGTGGCGAGCAGTCCGTCGATCTGCGCCACGATGGCCTGAGCAGCCTCGCCGGCGAAGATCCGGTGGTGGTCCTCCTCGCTGGTCCAGCCCTCGGTGACATGGACGACGTCGGGGGCGGACGCGGAACGGGAGACGAGGTAGACGACGCAGTGTTCGCTCGAGCCGGGGCTGCCCTCGTCCAGGCCGGTCAGCAGCAGGTCGACCAGCCGGTCGCCCATTCCGGGCCTGGCGGTCAGGGTGGCGTTGAAGCCGTACTTGGCAATCATGAAGGCCTTCTTCTGCGTTGATGGAGTGAGGTGATTCCATTCAACCCGGATGACCTGCGGAAACGTTAGAACGATGCTCGCTGCTACTTGCACAATCCTCGTGGCTACGCGAGCCGGGATACCGAATGGTGCTGCAATGGAGGCATGTACCTCGAAGAGCTCCGCGCCCTGCTGGCCCGGCATGCCCGTCCCGACTGGAGCACGGCCATCGACGGCGTTCTGATCTCGAAGGTCGACCGGCCGGATCCGCCGGCGCCCTCCATGACCGGCACGGTGCTCGCAGTCATCGCCCAGGGCGCCAAACGCCTCGCGCTGGGCGACCGCGTCTACGAGTACGGCGCCGGGCAGTACCTGGTCGCATCCGTCGACCTGCCCGTCACCGGGCAGTTCACCCAGGCCGACCCCGAGCGGCCGGCCCTCGGCTTCGGACTCACGCTGGAACCGTCCGCCGTCGCCGAACTGCTGCTGCAGGCCGGTCCCGGCGACACCCCCCGCGCCGGCACAGGCGCGCCGTCGGGGATCGCCGTCAGCGACGCCCCGCCCGCGCTGCTCGACGCGGTGGTCCGCCTGCTGCGCCTGCTCGACGAACCACGCGACCGCGCCGTACTGGCCCCGCTGGTCAAACGGGAGATCCTGTGGCGGCTGATCACCGGCGAGCAGGGAGCGGCGGTGCGCCAGCTCGGCCTCGCCGACAGCGGCCTCAGCCATGTCTCCCGGGCCGTGCGCTGGATCCGCGAGCACTACGCGGAACCCTTCCGGGTCGAAGACGTGGCACGCCTGTCCGGCATGAGCGTCTCCGCCTTCTACCGCAACTTCCAGGCGGTGACCGCAATGAGCCCCATCCAGTTCCAGAAACAGATCCGGCTCCAGGAGGCCCGGCTGCTGCTCGCCACCCACCCGGGCGACGTCACCGGAGTCGGCCACCGCGTCGGCTACGACAACCCGTCGCAGTTCAGCCGCGAGTACCGCCGCCAGTTCGGCGCACCTCCGAGCCGGGACGCGGCCCGCCTGCGGAACACCCCTGCGGGCGTTCTGCCCTGAGCGGGAGTTGCGCCACGGAGGAGGATTGTGCAAGAGGAAGCGAGGATAGTTCTACTGTTCTCGCAGGTCAGAGCGATTCAATGGGATCACGAGTTCTTCCGCGGGGCAGGAAAATGCCTGTCCATTCGCGGATCCCACACATCGCGAGGACCGCAGCATGAAGACAGTTCTGATCACTGGTGCCTCATCCGGATACGGGCGGGAGACCGCCGTGTACTTCCACTCGCAGGGGTGGAACGTCATCGCCACGATGCGCACGCCGCGTGCGTGCGTCCTGCCCGAGTCGGACCGGCTCCGCGTCGTCGAGCTCGACGTGACCAAGCCCGAGACCATCACCGCCGCGTTCGAGGCGGCCGGTCCCATCGACGTCCTGGTCAACAACGCGGGCGTTCCCTCGATCAGCGTATTCGAGGGCACCCCCATGGCCCGAGTACGGGAAGTTCTCGAGACCAACACGTTCGGCGTGATGGCGACGACGCAGGCGGTGCTGCCCCAGTTCCGCGAGCGCGGCTCCGGCGTGGTGGTCAACGTGACCTCCAGCGTGGTGCTGGGCCACATGCCGCTCTCGGCCGTCTACAAGGCGAGCAAGATGGCCATCGAGGGGTTCACCGCATCCCTCGCGCTCGAGCTCGCGCCCTTCGGTGTGCAGGCGAAGACGGTCGAGCCGGGCGCCTGTCTGACGACGAACTTCGCAGCCAACGCGACGAACGGCGTCTCGCTGAACGAACTGGTCCCGGCGCCCTACGCGCCATGGGCGAAGAAGGCCATGGGCGACTTCACGGGCCAGGACCTGTTCACCAAGGAGAGCGACGTCGCCGAGACAGTGTGGCGAGCCGCGCACGACACGACCGGCCAGCTGCGATTCCCGGCCGGTCCCGACGCGGTCTGGCTCGCCCAGGCGAAGTGATCAACCAGCAGACAAGGTGACGCCGCACTGATGCCAGGAGCCGGCCGCGCGCACACGCACGCAGCCGGCTCGCTGTCCGGCGCTCACCCCGATGAACGGCAACCTGACCAACGACGAGAAACCGGACTGCAGTACGGCAGACGGACACCCCCTGGTCGAAGGTCCGGCGCGGAGGAGCGACAAGCACTGGCGGCCAAGGAGCACGAGGTTCGAAAACAGGCACTTAGAGGTCGTTTTCCTCTGGAATACCCGTATATCCGGGGATTTTTGGATCGCCGGGTTGTGGTGCTCATGCTGCTGGCGATGTGGGTTGGTTCTTGCTGTTCAGATGGGGTGACAGGTGAGGCGGGAAGTGACTTGTGCCTGTCTCATCCCAGGATGCCTGGCCGTCTCGGGCGTGTGCTTCCGTTGGTGTCGCTGTGCGCCTGGGCGCACTCGGTCTGCGGCGGTACGCCGAAAGCGTGCCGACACGACGCCCGTATCCGAGTGATCTGTCCGATGCCCGCTGGGAGTTGATCGAGCCGGTGCTCTCGGCCTGGCGGCTCGAGCGCCGCGGCAGGGCCTTGAACTTCGGCCGGCCGCCGGAACATGACCTGCGCGACATCATGGACGCGATCTTGTACGTGGACCGCACCGGGGTCCAGTGGCGCTACCTCCCCCACGACTTCCCGCACTGGAACACCGTCTACGGCTACTTCGCCAAGTGGCAGCGAGACGGCGTGTTCGTCCAGCTCAACGGCCTGCTCCGGCAGCTGCTGCGGGAGAAGGAGGGACGGGACGCCGAGCCGTCGGCCTGCGTGATCGACGCGCAGAGCGTCAAGACCTCCACCAGCGTCCCCGCCGCCGGTCAGGGCATCGACGCCGGGAAGAAGATCGTGGGCAGGAAGCGGAACATCGTCACCGACACCCTCGGGCTTTTGCTGGCCGTGGTGGTCACCGCGGCACGTGTGCAGGACTCAGCCGCCGGCGCCCGGCTCCTGGACCAGGTTGCCGCCGACCATCCCGGCATCCGCAAAGTATGGGTCGACGGCGGCTACCGCCAGCACCTCGTCGAACATGCCGCCGTTCTCGACATCGACATGGAGATCACCGCCCGCAAGCCCGGGACCAGGGGTTTCACTCCGATCCCGAAGCGGTGGGCGGTCGAACGGACCTATGGCTGGCTCATGCTCCACCGCCGCCTCGCCCGCGACCACGAAACCCTGCCCACCCGCTCCGAAGCCATGATCCACCTTGCCATGACCGACCTCATGGCCCGCCGCCTCACCGGCGAGAACACCATCTCCTGGCGCGATCCGACAGCACAGACCAAACAGTAGATTCAGGGATAAAACATCGGACGAAAACGACCTCTTACGCGCGCCCGCGTTGGGGGCCAGAAATTCCAGAAACCCCGACCGCGCCCGCCGGCGGACTCGTCGACGCCCGGGCGGCGGGTCAGCCGCGGCGTGCGCTCACATCTCCTCCGGCCTCAGGTCCCTGACCCACGTCGGCCGGTGTCGGCGGAGGCGTACATGCTGCGGCCGCCGAACTGGCTGCGGTCGGTGATGATGGCGATCCACGGGTCCGGGTCCTCGGGGTCGACGGGCGCGCGCTGTCCGTCCGGCGGCCCGCCGTGCAGCTCCACGTTCATGGCCATCGCCTTGGCGTCACGCGCGCGTGCGCGTGGGGCGGTCGCATCAATAGCTGACGCTGTGCACGGGAAGAAGCTCCCGGCAGTCGCGCCGACGAATTTATAAGACTTCTTTTGAAATTCCCCGAGTGCTTGTTTCGCGGCTTGATTCAAGCCGAAGTGTCAGCGGAGCAAATATCAGCCATGGGTGCTATATCGCGAAACGCGTCTCGCTCCGGACAGGGTGCGCGCCGCGCCCCATCGTGAACTGACGTCCGTAAAAGCCCAGTTCAAAGGCGGTGTCGACGAATGGCGAGGGGTGGCGTCGCACCAGAGCGTGACCCGGTGGCCGAATTTGCACGCCATTGACACGCGAATATTCACGCGCTTGAATCCGGCTCGGCCCAGGAATGCAAGATTTCCCGGTGCGTAGCCGCGTTGCCGAACAGAAAGGCTGGATCGCCCCGTAATGAGGAGAGTTCTCGCGCTGAACGCCGGACTGCGCAGGTTCGTCGTAGCCCGCGCGCTCTCCAGGGCCGGCGACGCGGTGTTTCCCATCGGCCTGGCCGCTGCCATGGTCGAGCGGTCGTTCGGGGTCGCCGACGTCGGCTTCGTCATGGGGGCCTCCCTGGCGCCCGTGGTCCTGCTGATGCCCATCGGCGGAGTGGTCCTGGACCACTTCAACGCCCGGATCCCGATGGTCGCCGCTGACACCGTCCGCACGGTCCTCCAAGGATTGCTGGCTTTCTCGCTGCTAGCTGGCCGCCCGCCCCTCTGGTTCATCCTGATGCTTTCCCTGGCCTCCGGGGCGGCGCAGGCCTTCTACCAGCCTGGAGTGGCCGGCATTTTGCGGCAGCTGGCACCGGAACGGCTCCGTGAGGCGAACGCGACCATCCGCACGCTGGAGTCGGTCATCTCGCTCACCGCGCCCGCTCTCGCCGGGGTTGTCATCGCCGTGTCGGACGCGGCGCTCGTCATCGCGCTGGACGCCTGTACCTTTGCCGCGAGTGCCTGGCTGCTGGCCGGCATCCGCCTCGGCGACGTGGCCCCCGTTGTGGCCCCGCCCAAGATCTGGCGCGAGCTGCGGGAAGGCTGGCAAGAGTTCACGGCCCAGCCGTGGTTGTGGTCCGTGGTTTCGGTATTCTCGCTGTTCGGCTTGGTGGTCTTCGGCCCCTTCGACGTGCTGAAGGCCGTCCTGCTCATCGACCGGTTCGGAGCCTCGTCCTACGCGTGGCTGATGTCGGCCTTCAGCCTGGGGGCCGTACTCGGCGGACTCATCGCCCTGTGGACCACACCCGGTCGGCCGCTACGCGCGGGCCTGCTGGCGCTGTTCGGCTTCGCACCGCTGCCCGTCGTCATCAGTTTCGATCTGCCCGTGCTGCTGGTTGCGGTGGCCATGGTGGCGGGCGGTGCCGCCAACGCCTACTGGGCGGTGGCCTGGGCGACCTCCGTACAGTCCCACGCGCCGCCGCACGCTCTGAGCCGCATCCACGCCTACGACGTCATCGGCTCCATTGGCCTCATGCCGGCGGGACGAGCCCTGACCGGCGTGGCGACGGCGTGGACAAGTGCGGCCGCCGTCCTGTTCACCTCCTCCGCGGCCCTCCTCGTGGGCTGTGCGGCGCTGCTGCTCGTGCCCGCGGTACGCAGTCTTCCGGCCACCCGACCGGCCCAGGAACCGAAAAACCCGGCCGGCCAGGCCTCCGACACACGCCATGCCCGAGATCACTAGGAGCGGAATGCGACACCCCCGGACAAGCCGCACCCTGACCGCCAAGGAGTTCGCCGACATCAAGCACACGGTGTCGATCCGCTCCCAGTCGCGAGCACGGCTGCGGCAGGACACCGGCTATGCCTCGGACGTCCCCCGCGAGGTCAGTCTGCAACTCACCTACAAGTGCAATCTGCGCTGCACCCACTGCTACCAGTGGAATGAGCAGGGCTTCTTCCGCGACTGGGGAATCGAGAAGCAGCGCACCGAACTCGACCTGTCCGTCGTCGAGGACGTGCTGCAGGCCACCGCGCCGGTGCGCGGGAAGCTGTTCCTATGGGGTGGCGAACCGCTTATGCACAGAGGGTTCGCCGAGGTGGCACGCCTGATCGAGCGCTATCCCCGCACTGTGAACATGTGCACCAACGGCCTGCTGTTCCAGCGCCGGATGGACGACCTGCTGCGGATCGGTCGGGACCTCAACCTGCTGGTCAGCCTGGACGGTCTAGGCGCGGACCACGAGGAGCTGCGCGGCAAGGGCACCTTCGCACGCACCACACGGAACATCGAGACGATGCTCGACCTGAAGCGCAAGGGCGAGTTCCAGGGCGAGCTGTCGCTGTCCTGCATGGTCTCGCACGTGACGGTCCACCGCATGTACGAGTTCATGGAGTGGGCGGAGCAACTGGACGTCAACACGGTCTACTTTCAGTTTCCTTGGTACATCAGCCCCGAGGTCGCGCAGGCGATGGACTCCGTCTACAGCGAGCACTTCGCATGGCTGTCACCGGAGACCGGCACCGCGCGCCCCACCTGGCACTCCTACACCTACCAGTTGCCTCCCGACCTGCTGCCGGTGCTGCGTGACTCCATGGCGCGGCTGGCCGGCCGCGTCTGGCGCCCCCGGGTCCGCTACCAGCCCCAACTGGAACCGGACGAGGTCGAGTCGTTCATTCTCGGCACGTCCCGCCCGGCGCAGCGGCGCACCCGCTGCCTCGCGGTCACCAACCGGATGGAGGTGCACGCGGACGGCAACGTCAGCTCGTGCAAGTTCTTTCCGGAGTTCGTCGTGGGCAACCTGTACGAATCCTCGACGACGCAGCTATGGCAGAGCGAGCGGTTCCGTCGTGTCCGCTCCATCCTCGCCGAGACCGGCATGATGCCGGTCTGCTCCAAGTGCATCCTTCTCTACCTGAATGGAGTGTGACACCTCATGAGCAGCGCGACCGAGATCACCGAGACGGAGACCCGCGTACGGAACGTGCTCGCGGAGGTGCTGGAGGGCAGGATTCCAGTGGAGGAGATCACCGTGGACGCCGACATAGTCCAAGATCTCGGCCTGGACTCGCTGCAGGCCATCCAGTTCCTGCTGCGCGTCGAAGACGAGTTCGACGTGGAGCTCGACTACGAGAGCCTCAGCCTGGACCATCTGCGCTCGGTGCGGTTCTTCACCACCGAGGTCCTCGGGCGGTCGGCGCGCGAACAGTGAGCGAACCGCGTCAGGCCCGCACCGGGGCCGTCCTCTTCGGATCCTTCGACGCCGAACGACGTTGGCGTCCGGACGGCCTCGCCTCGCTGCCACAGCTCGCCGACCCGGGCGCCGACCGGCTGGTGGCGTGCATGGACGAGGCCCTGTTCGCCGCCGCCGAACCGGGCGACCTGCTGATCACCAGGGAACCGGTCGCCCCGGCGCTCGTCGCCGCACGGGAAGCCGCAGGCTACACGTGCGAGCACCACCACACGGGCGAGCCGCACCCCGGCCCCGATGCGGACGCCGATGTGGAGCACCGGCTGCTCGCGAATGCCGGACTCCTGCGTCGGATCGGCGGGTCCGCCCGGCTGCACCCGTATGCCGTCCTCCCCGCGACCGGCGTACTGGCCGAGCTCACCGGCCACGCCGCCGACGCACCCGGTGGCGAGCAGGTTGCCCGGGTCAACGGCAAGGCTTGGTCCAGCCTGCTGGCCGCGCGACACGGCTTGCCCGGTGCCGGCCGTGTCGTCAGGTCGGCGGCCGAACTCGCCGACGCGGTACGGTCCTACGTCGAGCCAGGACATCCGGTGGTCCTCGTCAAGGACAGCTACGGAGTGGCCGGACGGGGAACCTTCGAGGTGACCTCGGAACGGCGGCTCACCAGGCTGGTCGCCCATCTACGCCGCCAGGAGGACCGCGGTCTCGCCGTCGAGTTCGTGATACAGCCGCGCTACGACCGCGTCGCGGACTTCTCCAGCCACCTGCGGATCAACCCCGACGGGTCCTGGCTCCTCCTCGGTATTCAGCACCTGGCCAACTCCGGCTACCGCCACGAGATGTCCGGGCCTGTCCCCCAGGCTCTCGTCGGCGACCTGCGCCGTCCCGCCCACCCGGAGGCCATGGAACTGGTGGCCCGCTCACTCGCCGAGGAGGGCTACCACGGACCCGTCTGCGTTGACTCCATGGTGCTCCGGGACGGCACCTGGATCCCGGTCTTGGAGGTGAACGCCCGCATGTCGATGGGAGGGCTGAACCTCCGGCTCGACGACCGGGCGCGCGAGCACGGCCTGCGCAGTCATCTCTGGCAGGAAGACGTGACCATTCCGGACGGCTTCGATGTGGACCACCTCCTGAAGCTGCTGCACGAGGAAGGGCTGCTCTACGAGGGCGGGACCGGCGCGGGTGTGCTCCTCCTCGTGGGCGGCGCCCTCGTTGCGCCGCGAGGGCGCCTGATCTGCGCGGCGCTCTGCCCGCCGGACGAGTTCCCGCGCCTGCGAGCGGCCACTCGCGCTGTCGCCGCCTCGGCCGGCATTGTCCTGGCGAGGGCGGCATGACCTGGCGCATCGGACTGATCGGCGCCACTGGTATCGCCGCGCGCGCCGTGATCGCACCGAGCCGCGACAGGCACGACTTGGTTGTGCACGCGGTGGCGGCGTCCGACAGGGACCGGGCGGCCGCGTTCGGCCGGCGGCACGGTGTCACGGTGCTGCCGAGCTACGAGGACGTGGTCACGGCACCGGACGTCGACGTCGTCTACATCTCGCTCCATAACTCGGCGCACCTCCAGTGGGCTCGGCGGGCGTGCGCGGAGGGCAGGACGGTACTCGTGGAGAAACCGCTGTGCCTGTCCCTCACCGAGCACGACCTGCTGCGGGAGGCCGAGCAGCGGGGGGGCGGGCAGGTCCTCGAAGCACTTCCCACCCTCGGCCACCCCTGGCACGACGTCGTGCGGCGCGTGCTGCGCCAGGGCAGGTTCGGCCGCCTGCGGGACGTGCAAAGCCGATTTACCTTCCGGACGCCCGAGCCCGGGGGCTACCGGCTCCGGCCCGACCTGGGCGGCGGCATTTTCTACGACGTGGCGAGTTACTGGCTCCAGGCCCTGCAGGAGACGGTCGGGCTGCCGTCATACGGCGGTGCTGGCACCGCGTGGTGTGCGGAGCCGCACGGCGTCGACCACGCCTTCGAGGCCGTTCTGCCCCTGCCGGATGGGGCGACCGCCACCCTGACCTGCTCGTTTGCCGCACAGCACACCGCCGAGCACCTCTTCCACCTCGACGAGGCGCGTGTGCGGGTTCGAGGAGTCCTGCTGCCCGCTGCGGGCGCCGTTGCGCTGAACGTGGCGATCCGCACCACGACCGGCCACACGGAGATCACACGTACCGAGCCGGTGTCCTACTACCCACGTCAACTCGAGCGTCTCGCGCAGCTGTTGAGCGGCCGGGCCGGGCACTGGGGCGCCGAGTCGGCGGCGGCGCGCGACCGGATCCGGATCATGGAGCACATTCACCGTACGGCGCGGCGGGAGATCCGCGCCGCCGCCCTCGACGAGGAGCACAGATGAGCCCTGAGGACTTCGACCCGGCGGTCACCGCCTTGCTCGCGGCGGTCCAGGTCACGCCGGCGGAGGTAGCAGCATGCACGCCGATGACCGGCGGTACGTATAACTCCCTGCTGCGGCTGGTACTGCGGGACGGGCGGCGCTGGGTGGTCAAACGGCCACCGGCCGCAGGAAGCGGGTCGGCGCTGCGGTACGAGCACGATCTCCTGCGAGGCGAGGCGGAGTTCTTCCGGGCGGCGCGGGACGTATCGGGTGTACCGGTACCGCAGCTGGTGCATGTGGAGGATGGTGGCAGCCCGCCCGTGGTGTCAGGCATCGTGATGACCGAATGTCCCGGCGTGGCCTGGAGTGAGGTCGACACCTCCCTCACGGCGGGAGAACGGACGACCCTGCGGCAGGAGCTGGGCCGCGTCGTCGCCCGGCTGCACTCCCTCACCGGTCCGGAGTACGGCTACCCCGCCCGCCCCTTCGGACCGCCCGCGGCCGACTGGCGGAGCGCCTTCACCGCCATGACCGGTGCCGTCCTGGACGACGCCGAGCACCACGGCATCGAACTTCCCCGACCCACGACACAGGTGCGGGAGCTGCTCGCGGAAGCGGGAGAGGTGCTGACCGCTGTCACCCGGCCCGCCCTGGTCCACTTCGATCTCTGGCAGGGCAACCTGCTTCTTGACGGCGACGTGGGCGCCAGGACCCTCTCCGGAGTGATCGACGCGGAGCGGATGTTCTGGGGCGACCCTGTAGCCGAGTTCGTCTCCCTCGCGCTCTTCGACGACATCGAACGCGACGACGCTTTCCTGACCGGCTACGCCGAGGCCGGCGGCGAGGTGGCGTTCACGGACACCGTGCGCCTGCGGCTCGACCTGTACCGTTGCTACCTGTACCTCATCATGCTCGTCGAGGCGGTACCCCGCCGCTACTCTCCCGAGCAGCTCGCCTGGACCCGCCGCACCGTGGGGAAGCACCTGACGGCGAGCCTCGACGCGGTGGCCTCAGCCCTGACCGGCCAACCGTGATCGCCGTCCTCACTTCAGGCGTGGCGCTCGGCGTCCATGTGCCCGGCCTGCTGCTCGCCTCACGACTGCGTGAGCGCGGAGCCGAAGTCGTCGTGGAGGTGATCGAGAGGCTCCTCCCCGCCGACCGGCTGCGCAGCATCGAGGCATCCCGGACCATGTTCCACCGGGACTTCCGCGTGGCCCGGGCCGGCCAGCGGCTCGCCGCCGACCCTTCCTCCGCAGTCGACGACGCCGCGCTGGAGGAGCTGCACCGGCGCTGGACGACCCTCGGGGTCCAGCGTGTGGTGGTGTTCTCCGGCTTCTGGACGGGCCCGCTCGCACGACTGTCCGGCATGGGCCTGCCGCTGCCGCGGGTGACCATCTGCCATGTCGACTCCGTGGAGTCGCCGTCGTTCCGCCGCACCGGTCCCGTGACCGCCGACGCGCAGGTGGTGAGGCTCGCCTCGTGGGCCACGGGCAATCTGCCCTGCACCATCCCGGTCACCCGCCGGGCACCCGTGCCGTGGGCGGAACGCAGCGGGCGGCTCCTCGTCCACGGCGGAGGCTGGGGCATGGGCACCTACCGGGAACGCGCCGCCGACCTCGCCGCCGCCGGTCACACCCTCGACCTCGTCGTCCACGAGCCGGATGAGGCACTGACCGCGCCACAGGACAGCCACGCGTACTTGATGGACCCGTCCTGGCACCCGTGGCACGACGACGGCTACCCGCCCCTCGGCCGCCTCCACCCAGGTGAAGACCCCGGCTCAGTACAGTACCGGCGGGGCACCGCGCACCACGCCTCCTTCGACATGGCCCGCCAGGCGGCAGCCATGGTCAGCAAACCAGGCGGCGGCACCCTCCTGGACTCCCTCTGGTCCGCCACCCCCCTCGTCCTGCTCGAACCCGCCGGCCGGCACGAGGAGCACAACGCCCGGCTGTGGTGTCAACTCGGCTTCGGGGTCCGCTACGAGCAGTGGCAGGCAGCGGGCTTCGACCCCGAGTTTCTACGGCCGTCCCACGAGGCCCTGCTCGCCGCCGGGCGAGGACCGACATGCCCACCCGACCTGGCCGACATGCTCGCCACGCAGGAAGGACTGTCGTGTACACGATGAAGATGGTCGAGGCCGACCGGGATGCCGCCCTGCACGCCTCCTTCACCCAGGAAGAACGACTGGCCACCGGGCGACACGTGCATCTCCAGAACAACGTGCTGACGTTCGGCTGCCTCGTGGAGGGCGCGCTGGACCCGGGACGGCTGCGGCATGCCTTCCTGATCCTGCAGCAGCGGCACGAGAGCCTCCGCCTCGTCTTCCCGGAGCAACCCAATGGCACCGGCGGCACAGCGGCGCTGCGCCCACCTCAGGACACCAGCTTTCACGTCGAGCAGGTCACGTCCGCCACTCCAGAGGCAGGGCTGCGGCAGGCCCAAGCTCTGGTCGCCGAGGCCGCCGCAGCGCCGTTCGACCTGGCGACCGGGCCGCTGGTGCGGCTGTTGTGCGTGCGGATCACCCCGGTGTTGCACCTCGTCGGATGCGTGGTCGACCACATCGTCGTCGACGGCGAGTCCTGCACCGTCATGGCCGAGGAACTGTTCAGGCTGTACTCGGCGGACGGCCCCGACGCCACGAACCTGCCCTCCGTCCGCACTCAGTTCCCCGACTTCGCCCATTCCGAACGACTCCACCTCCAGGGGCGGACGCTCGACACACTCCTCGCGTACTGGCGCCGCAAACTCGACGGCGTCGGAGCGATCCCGCCGTCCCACCTGCGCGACCTCGCAACCGATGACGGGCACAGGCCCGCACCAGAGCGTCGGCTCCTGGTGCGCAGGGCCGTGATCGAGGAGCCCCGGACCACCCGCCTGCGGGATGCGACACGCCTCCGGCGCGCGACGCTGACAGCCGTCTTCGCCGCGGCGCTCAAGGACGTCGTCCGCCAACGCCGACTGAGCCTCGGCATGACCGCAGAGCAGGCCGGAGACGTGGCCGTGATGGGCTCCATCAGCAACCGCCACCGCCGCGACATCCGACACTGCGTGGGCTACTTCGCCACACCGTGTGTGCTGCGCACCGATCTTCGGGACGCACCGCCCTTCACCGAAGCCGTCCGTAGGGAGACCGGAACACTCCTCGGCACACTGCGCCACCAGGAGGTGCCGCACGCACTGATGACGAGGGAGCTCGACCCGGAGCGCTACGGCGTGCGTCACCGGGACGATCCGGCGGCGGTGCCGGGCTACGTGAACTTCGACGTCTCGGAGGCCGGAGCCGCCTGGGCGTTCACCGACGGTGCCCTGCAGGTGACCATGATCCGCATCCCCCGCGACGAAGTGCCGCGCGGGGGAGTACGGCTGCTCGTACGTGACGAGGGGGCGCGCGTCGTGGTCGAGCTGCGCACCGACGCCTCACGGTTCGGACCGCGATGGGCTGAGGCGTTTCTGGCCGACTACATGTCCCTGGTCGAAACGTTCACGGAGCAGTCCGTGCCGTAGGCCTTCGGCCGCCCATTCGACCTATCCAGCCCATGCCCCCGGCGGGCCTCCGCCGCCACGTGCGCGGCAAGGGACAGCGCCGCCGGCGCATGTTGCTTCGAGCGCCCTGCCACGCCGGGGGGACGGGACCGCCCTCTCGCCGGTGCGAGGTAGGAAGTGGCGGAGAGCGAAGACGTCCCTGAATGCATTGTCGCGTCAGGTGTACTGAGCTTCTTCAGCGTTGCCGCTCCAGCGTGAGGATGGCCCTGGCGATTGACGTCATGCGGTTGGGGCTGCATCGGGACCTGCGGAAGATGCGCCAGGACTTCAGCCGTGCGACGCCGCGCTCGACAGGCGCTCGCGCTGCGGCCAGTGCCTGATTGCGGGACCTTTCGGTGGGGGTGAGTTCTTGCAGGGGCCTGCGTTTGATGCCGGTGGTCAGCCACGGGCCGGCGCCCTGGTCGGCGAGATCCGCCAGGATGGGGACGCCCTGGCGCTCGCAGATCCGGATGATCCGGTGCGTGCGGGCGGCGGTCAGGTCATGGGTGCGGCCCGGCAGGGCGGGCGGGAGCCACAACAGCCGGCCGCCGGGGTCGGTGACAACCCGCACGTTCACACCGTGGCGCCGGTGTTTATGGGAGTAGTCGGCCCGGCCGTCGCCGACCCGGTCGCACTCGGCGAGGGTGCCATCGAGCAGGACGAAGTCGGGGTCGTGCTCGCGCAGCGTCTTCAGCAGACCCGGTGCACGCTCGGCGAGCAGGTCGACGACCGCGCCGGTGCAGGCGTGGGCGGTGGACTCGCTGATCCCGAACCTGGCGGCGCTCTTCGCGAGAGTGGTGTGTTCACGCAGGTACACCGCTTCCGGCCCATCACCCGATCGGTGGCCAACTCGAAGAACCTCAGTGAACTGTTTTCATCCTGAGTATGTGCAGGTCAGCAGCGTGTGGACGGCTTGGATTGCTGTGCCGATGCGGCGGGTGGAACAGCGGGCTCGCCGTAGCAGTCGCCATGTCTTGAGTTGGGCGAAGGCGCGTTCGCCGGGCGCTCTGAGTCGGGCGTGGTCGCGGTTGAACTGCTGGTAGTGCTCGGGTTGTTCGCGGTGGTGGTAGTAGGGGGTGCGGAAGGTGGCGCCGGCGCCCTGGTAGGCGCGGTCCGCGAGCACGAGGATCTGCCGGGTCAGGCAGGCCTGGACGATGCCGTGGGCGCGGGCCGCGGTGAGGTCGTGGGTGCGGCCCGGCGTCGCACGGGAGAACCACAGCGGGGTGCCGTCCGGTCGCGCGACGACCTGGACGTTCATGCCGTGGTTACGGTGCTTCTGGGAGTAGTACGGCTCGTCCGCGGCGACGCGGTCAGTGGGGATCAGCGTGCCGTCGACGATGACGAAGTCCCCTTCACCCAGGCCGACGAGAGCCTCCTGCAGACCAGGTGCCCACGAGGCCAGGACCTCGAGAGTCTCGTCGACATACCGCCAGGCGGTTGCGGTGGAGATCCCGAACCCCGCCGCGAGCTGGGGCAGCGTCTCGTTCTTGCGCAGGTGCACCAGCGCCAGCAGGGCCTGGTGGAAGCAGCCCAGCTTGCGCCACCGTGTGCCGCGTTCACACCTTCGGGCATAGATGAGCCACGAGACATGCTCGACCAGCTCATGCGGGACATCGAGCGTGGCACGATACGGGACCAAGCGAGGCTCCTCGGGCGAAGCGTGGTGCGTAGAGAACACCACCGCAACGACCAGGAGCCTCGCCTCGTCACACCACCCCGCTGACCTGCACCGTCACCCCTGCAGGACAGGATGAAAACAGTTCAGTGACGTGCTGTCGGTGGCTGCTTCTACCGTTGCCTCATGGGGAACTACTTTCAGACCGTCGTCGATCTCGACGCCACGCACGCGGACGCCCACACCCTGGCGGACAGCGGACTCGACTGGCTGGTCAGGGAGGGAATAGTTCGGGCCGAGCTCACCGACTGTGTTCTCGGGGCGCCGTCGGGGCATCCGCCCGGTCCCTCCTGGGCCAAGGCGGTCGGTCAGGAGCACTGGGAGCCCAGCGACGGACTCCGGATCGAGACCAGCCGCACCGTATTCAACTGCGGTCAGGGCGAACCCAGGTTCGCGGTGTGCCCCCGTTGCGCCGGGCGGGCGGATTTCTACACCGACCGGCTGGAGGAGATCGAGGGTGCGTGGGAACCCTTCGGTGAGGCCATCAGCACCTGGAGCGACACAGGCAGCGCGGCAGTCGTCTGCCCGCGTTGCCGGCGCTCTGGTGACCTGACTGCGTGGACCTGGTCGGATGACTACTTCGCCTTCGGGTATCTCGGTTTCGAGTTCTGGGACTGGCCCGACTTCAGCCGCGGGTTCCTCGAGGGTCTCTCCCGCGCGCTCGGGGGGCATCGCACGGTTCTCCTGGAAGGCAAACTCTGAGGGAGCCGACGTTCGCCCGTCCTCCCCTCGCCCACCCCGGGAAAGGTCGGTGCGTGGCGAACAGGCCGCTGATGCGTTGACGGGCCTAGGCCGTTTCCTTCGGATCATCTGATCGTTGGTTGATGAGTGTCGCTGACTGACGCCCAGTGGGCGAGGATCGAGCCATTGCTGCCGGACCGGGTACCGAGGCGGGGGTGGGCGGTGGCGTGATCACCGGCAGGTGATCGACGCGATCGCGTTCAAGTACCGCACTGGAACTCCGTGGATGGACCTGCCCGAGCACTTCGGCTCATGGAAGGGTGCCCACAACCGGGCTGCGCAAGTGGGCCACTGACGGCACCTGGAAGAAGGTCTTCACCGCGTTGCTCGCCCAGGCCGACGCCGAAGGCGACCTCGACTGGATCGTCTCGGTCGACTCCACGATCGTCCGGGCTCATCAGCACGCCGCCGGAGCCCGTCAAAAGGGGCCCCGGCTGGCGAGCCGGGCGACCATGCCCTCGGACGGTCCCGTGGCGGACTGACCACGAAGATCTACCTTGCGGCGGATAGCCAATGCCGGCCGCTGGCGTTCGTCCTCACGCCCGGGCAGGCCAGCGACGCGCCCGCGTTTCCGGAGGTCAGGCCCGCTTACGGGTGCCGCGGCCGATCGGCTGGCCCAGGACCACCCCGGATGTTGTCCTGCCCGACAAGGCGTACTCGTCGCGCGCAATCCGAACCCGTCTGCGCCAGCGCGGGATCCGGGGGGTCCGCAGCCCTCCGGCCAGGCCGCGAACCGCAAACGGCGCGGCCGGTTCGGCGGCCGTCCGCCGGCCTTCGACCGCGAGGCATACGAGCAGCGCAACACCGTCGAGCGGTGCATCAACAGGCTCAAGCAGTGGCGCGGCCTTGCCACCCGCTACGACAAGACCGCCACCATCTACCTCGCCGGACTCCACCTCGCCGCCATCTTCATCTGGTCGGCGAGATAATCCGAGAGAAGCTGCCTAGTAGCCGAGGTCCTTCTGCTCGGTGATCAGGCGGCCGGCGATGTGCAGGTTCCCGTCGGAGTCCAGCACGGCGATGATCTTCTTCGTGGAGCCGTGGTGGGTCGTGAAGTAGATCTTGTCCGCCTCCTGCGAGGAGGAGTGGTTCGTGTTCACGGACAGCTCGATGCTCACCGGAGAGCTGATGAGCACGTCCTTCTTCGGCGAGTTCGGGTAGACCTGGTTCTGCCGCAGCTTGACGCGGCCGTGGGTGTCCCCCTCGTCCCAGTCGGACGCCACGCCGAGGTCGATGTCAGCCATGCGATTTCCCCTCCGTTGCTGTGGACGAACTTTGCGGCCGGGCGCCACAGGACTTCCCGAGCCGAGCCCAGAACCTACGCAGCTTGTTCACATGACGGCTTCGCATTGCGGGACTATGGCCAATTTTCGTCCTGCTTTGTCGTGAAGTGACCTCAAGGTGCTGGACATGTAAAAAAGCCCGAAAAGGGCCGTGACAGCTCTCAGAGGTAACGGATCGATCGACTCTCGCGGACTGCCCGGCTGACCAGATGATCCGAAGGAAACCGCCTCGGCGTGGGTGCTGGGTGTGGGTTTACGCGGCGCGCTGCTTGTCGCAGGAGGCGCGGGACACCGGATTCGGTATCCATACAGGGGCCAGCAGGAGCCAGGGGAGGAGGGTGAGCGTCCAGCAGGACGTTGATCCGGGCTTCCAGAATCCGGTGCTGAGCGCCGGACTTGGCGAAAGCCACCCACTGGAGTGCTCAGTCACTGGAGCCAGATGGTGAGGGCTGCGGCGGTGGGGGTGCCGAGGAAGACGTAGACGCGTTTGTCGTAGCGAGTGGCGACGGCCCGGAATTGTTTTGCCAGATCAGCCCGAACACCCTTCGAACAACGATCAGTTACGCTGACTCCCGCCGCATGAACCAGTGTCCACGATCTCGGGTCAAGCCCCGGGCAGTAGGAGGCGGGACCATGGCCGCGCTTCCACAGATGCCAACGTGCAACAACGGGAAAGAGTAGTCATGAAGCTGGCGTTCAAGACCTCGGTAGTAGGAGCAGTCCTCGCCTCCACCGCCGTACTGGCGGCTCCGGGAACCGCATCGGCTGATGAACCCGTGACCCGCTGTGAAGAAGGCCAGATCTGCCTCTATGACGGCCATAACCTCACCGGGAGCAACCTGCAGCTCCAGTACCGGGTGGACGTCCCCAACATCGGCTGGGCGTGGAACGACCGAGCCAGCTCGGTGTGGAACCGTGGCCCGGGGTCCGTCTGCATCTACACCGATGCCGACTACCGCGGCTACCACTACAGCATCGCGCCGGGTGAGAAGCAGGAACTTCTGTTCCTTTTCGACAACGCGGTGAGCTCCCTTGAGTACGGTGGCTGCGGAGGCTGAGCCGACTGGCTGACCGGACCCCTCAACCGCCCTCCCCGCCAGGACTGGAAGAGCCCGACCGGATCTTCAGTCGGATGGGCACGCTGGGTGCGGTCTTCACCGACCGGGCGCGATGACGCAGGCGGTGGACTCGGCCGTGCGTCCTTCCTGTTCGCGGAGGAGTCGGTGCAAGGCCTGTACGCATCGGGCACGATCGACGCGGGCCGCTGCGTCGGAAAGCCGTGGGGACGCAGAGGGACTCAAGCCCGAAGGGCATGGAAGCTTGTAGACGAGGTCGAAGGTGCCGGTGTTGGCATCCTCCTGTTCTCCGCACGCCGCGTGTCTCGTCCGCGCCTCCGGAGAGCCCGGTCATCCAGGAGTGTCAGGAACGCCGGGCACAGGCCCGGAGCGGGTCACCGCCCTCGGCGCCGCGCCGTGTCCGCCAGGTAGATCCCGAAGGGCAGTGTCGCCGCGAAGGCCGGCGCCTGGGAGCGAACAGCTCGGCGGAGGCGGATCTTCGACGACCCGGCCCGCTGCTCCACGTCCGACACCGCCCGCGGAAGCTCCTCCGGGTCGGAGGCCGTGACCGCCACGACCATGGAGGTCAGCCCCAGCCCCGCGCCCAGCGCCTCCTCGCGCGCCGCCTGTTCCGCCCGCTGCCGGTCCGCCGCGTCCTGGGCGCTCTCGGAGCGGCCCGTCTTCGACCGCACCGCCGCGCGGAAGGCGCCGGCGTTGACCTCGTCCTCGAGCTTGCTCGCGGCGGTCTCCGCGGGGAACGGCTCGTAGAAGAGGGAGACGCGGCGGGGGTGGCGGCCAGGACCGAGAAGCGGGGTCAGGACGTCGGAGGTGACGAACTGCTTGGGCGGGGATTCCATCACCCACGACACCGAGGCCGCCGCGTCGTGCTCGGACCAGCTCCGGTGCTCGACAGCCGACAGCGGTCCGAAGGCGCCCCGTGAGAGCAGCGCGCCCGGGTTGGCCTCGAGGCCGGTCGC